>NZ_JBVVQK010000009.1:144601-217177 GCF_055811175.1 Mesorhizobium sp. WSM4828
CCCCCCCCCCCCCCCCCCCCGCCCCCCCCCCCGGCCCCCCCCCCAAACCTTTCCCCAAAAAAAAACCCCCCCACATGTAAACCCCACCACCCCGGGGGGCCCACCCCCCCCCGCTCTTGTTTTTTGCATACCAAAAAGACGCCTGCCTCAAGCCGCCTTTGCTTCTGCTTCATGGAGCGCGAAAGAGCGCCCGTCCGCGTCGAAAATATGCAGGTCGCCGGCGTCCGCCGTCAGCCGCAGCGTAGCCCCGCGCTTGACCTCGACATTGCCCGGCAGCTTGGTCACCAGCGGCAGGTCGGCGCGGCCGATGTCGACATAGACGAGCTGGACCTCGCCGAGCTGCTCGACATAATCGACCGTCCCTTCGAACAAATAGTCGGCGCCGGTGGCAATCATCAGATCCTCCGGCCGCACCCCGAAGCTCACCGCAGCGCCTTTCGCCGACGCAGGCGTTGCGATCGGTACCGTTGCCTTGCGGCCGCCGACATGACTGACGACCGTCGGGTTGCCGGTCCTGTCGATGGTTGCCGGCAGGATGTTCATCGCCGGCGAGCCGATGAACTGGGCGACGAACAGATTGCCGGGCCGCTTGTAGAGCTCCATCGGCGTGCCGACCTGTTCGATATGGCCTTCCTTCAGCACCACGATGCGGTCGGCCAGCGTCATCGCCTCGACCTGGTCGTGGGTGACGTAGATCATCGTTGTGGCCGGCATCGATTCCTTGAGCTTGGCGATCTCGATGCGGGTGGCGACACGCAGCGCCGCGTCGAGATTGGATAGCGGCTCGTCGAACAGAAAGACCTTGGGATTGCGCACGATGGCGCGGCCGATGGCGACGCGCTGGCGCTGGCCGCCCGACATCGCCTTGGGCAGACGGTCGAGATATTTGGTCAGCTGCAGGATCTCGGCCGCCTGGCGCACCCGCTTGTCGATCTCGGCCTTGCTTTCCTTACCGATCTTCATCGAGAAGGCCATGTTGTCGTAGACGGTCATGTGCGGATAGAGTGCATAGGACTGGAACACCATGGCGATGCCGCGCTTCGACGGCGGCACGTCGTTGACGATCTCGCCGTCGATCTTGAGCTCGCCCGAGGTGATCTCCTCCAGCCCGGCGATGCAGCGCAGCAAGGTCGACTTGCCGCAGCCGGAGGGGCCGACGAAGACGATGAATTCGCCCGACTTTATGTCGAGGTCGACGCCGTGCAGAATGTTGAGATTGCCATATGATTTCCTCACTTGCCTTAGCGTGACATCGGCCATGGTACCCTCCAGTTCTTCCTTGAATTCAGTCGATACGCCCGAACCAGGCGCCGTAGCCGCCGAGGCGGATAGTGCCGGCGCCAGTCTGTCCCGAAAACCCGTGTCCCGGCAAGGGCTGCAGTGAGCGGCCGCCAAGATCGACCTCGGCCGGCTTTGCTCCGAGATTGAAGGCGCAGACGATCTGCTCGTTGCCTTCGCGGCGCGTGAAGGCGACGGTGTCGCCCTCGCTTTCGATGAACTCGATATCGCCCTTGGCCAGTGCCGGATGAGCGCGGCGGAAAGCCAGGAAGCGCCGGTAGTGCTCGAGCAGCGAGCCGTCGTCGCCCTGCTGCACATTGACGGCTTGCGCAAGGTGCTTGCTGGGCACCGGCAGCCAGGGCTTTGCCGTCGAGAAGCCGCCATTGCGGGCAGCGCCGTCCCAAACCATCGGCGTGCGGCAGCCGTCGCGGCCTTTGAATTCCGGCCAGAAGCGGATGCCGTATGGGTCCTGCAGATCCTCAAAGCTGAGCTCGGCCTCGCTAAGCCCGAGCTCCTCGCCCTGATAGATGCAGACTGAGCCGCGCAACGACATCAGCAGCACCGAGATAACCTTGAGGTAGGCGGTCGGGTCGGGCTCGCCGGCTGCCCAGCGCGAGGCAGGGCGCATCACGTCATGGTTGGAGAAGGCCCAGCACGACCAGCCGTCGCTGGCCACCTTGCCGAAGGTTTCCAGCACCGAGCGCACCTTTGCCGCGCTGATCTTCTCCGGCGCCAGGAAGTCGAATGAGTAACACATATGCACGCGCTTGCCGCCGGCCGTATAGGCCGCCACCACTTCCAGCCCGCGCTGCGAATCGCCGACCTCGCCAACCGCTGCCGTCGCCGGATATTCGTCGAGCAAGGCGCGGAAGCGTTCGAGGAAGCCGAGGTTTTCAAGCCGGCTCTTGTCGTAGAGATGGTCCTGGTAGTTGTAGGGGTTGACGGCCGGCGCCGTCTGGTCGTTGCGCTGCTCGGGCGGCAGCGGCGGATTGTCTTCCAGGCCTTGGCTGTGGAAATAGAAATTGATGGTATCGAGGCGGAAGCCGTCGACGCCGCGCTCCAGCCAGAAGCGGGTGACGTCGAGCAGCGCGTCCTGGACCGCGCGGCTGTGGAAATTGAGGTCGGGCTGCTCGGCTAGGAAATTATGCAGATAATATTGCTGGCGGCTGGTGTCCCACTGCCAGGCCGAGCCGCCGAAGATCGACAGCCAGTTATTGGGCGGCGTGCCGTCCGGCTTGGCATCCGCCCAGACATACCAGTCGGCTTTTGGATTGCTGCGGCTCGAGCGGCTTTCCTTGAACCACGGATGGATGTCGGCGGTGTGCGAGAGCACCTCGTCGATCATCACCTTGAGGCCAAGCCGATGCGCCTCTGCGGTCAGCGCGTCGAAGTCGGCCAGCGTGCCGAACATCGGATCGACGTCGCAATAATCCGACACGTCGTAGCCAAAATCCTTCATCGGCGATTTGAAGAATGGCGAGATCCAGATGGCGTCGACGCCGAGCGAGGCGATGTAGGCCAGCCGGCCGATAATGCCCCTGAGGTCGCCGATGCCGTCGCCGTTCGAATCCTGATAGCTGCGCGGGTAGATCTGGTAGATCACGGCACCTCGCCACCAGTCGCGATCGATAGCGAGATCGGGCTTCGGGGTGGCCTTCAAAGCGGATTGCATGATCTCAACCTCCTTTCACCGAGCCGGCAAGCAGCCCGCGGACGAAATAGCGCTGCAGCGAGAAGAACACGATCAGCGGCACGATGATGGTGACGAAGGCCGATGTCGTCAGGATCTCCCAGTCGCCACCGCGTGAGCCGAGCAACGCATTGAGCTTGGCGGTCAGCACGATCTGGTCGCCCTCGGTACCGAGGAAAACCATCGCCACCAGCAGATCGTTCCACACCCAGAGAAACTGGAAGATGGCGAACGAGGCCAGCACCGGGAACGACAATGGCAGCACGATCTTGACGAAGATCTCGAAATCGCTGGCTCCGTCGATGCGCGCCGATTCCATGATCTCGCGTGGCAGGCCGGCAATATAGCTCCTCAACAGATAAATGGCGAAAGGCAGGCCGAAGCCGGTATGCGCCAACCAGATGCCGAGATAGGTCTTCGATGGCACGCCGAAGAAGCTGCCGACACCGTTATAGAGCTTCAACAGCGGGATCAGCGACATCTGCAGCGGCACGACCAGCAGGCCGATGATGACCGCGATCAGCAGCGCCCGGCCGGGAAAGCGCATCCAGGCCAGCGCATAGGCCGCGAACGCCGCGATCAGGATTGGGATCACGGTCGACGGAATGGTGACGGTCAGCGAGTTCATGAAGGAGCGGCCGATGCCTTCCGAAAACAGCACCGTGTCGTAATTGTCGGTGGTGAATTTCGGCGGCGCCGACGAGGCGTAATAGACGCGCTGGCCGCGTTCGCTTTCGAAAGCCTTCGGCGAGGTCATGACGAAACTGCCGTCGGCATTGAGCTGCAAGGTCACGCCGTCGCCGAGATCGGCTGTCGTGCCGGCGGGATATTGCGTCGGCGCTGCCGACTTGACGCCGAAGGCGCTGATGTTGCGGGCCGGGCCGTCGCCGAAGATATTGCCTTGCAGGACGAACTTGCCGTCCTTCTCGACCTGCGCCGAGGCGGGCGGCAGCCGTCCGGCTTCCGTCTGGCTGGAACTGGTGAACGAGTTCCACCAGCCCGAAGCGATGATCTGGTCCTTGTCGCGCAGCGACGAGACCAGAATGCCGAGCGTCGGGATCGTCCAGATCGCCACGAAGATGAAAACGGCGATATGGACGCCGAAACGGCTGACAAAGGACTTCCCGGTCGAGACAGTCATCTCAATGTCCTTCCGTCTCTTTGTTCGCCTGGCGGATGTTCCAGACCATGATCGGAATGACCGCGATCATGATGATGATGGCGATGGTGGCGCCGCGGCCGAAATCGCCGCCGCCGCGGAACATCCAGTCGAACATCAGATTGGCCAGCACCTGGCTGTTCCACTGGCCATTGGTCATGGTCAGCACGATGTCGAAAACCTTCAGCACTAGGATGGTGATGGTGGTCCAGACCACGGCGATGGTGCCCCAGATCTGCGGCACCATGATCTTCCAGAAGATCTGGAAAGGGTTGGCGCCGTCGATGACGGCGGCTTCCAGCGTCTCTTCCGGAATGCCGCGCAAGGCCGACGACAGGATGACCATGGCAAAGCCGGTCTGGATCCAGATCAGGATGACCATCAGGAAGAAATTGTTCCAGAACGGCAGCGATATCCAGACCTGCGGCTGGCCGCCGAAATACTGGATGATGGCGTTGAGCAGGCCGATCTGCGTCTGCCCGTCGCCGCGATACTCGTAGATGAATTTCCAGATGACGCTGGCGCCGACGAAGGAGATCGCCAGCGGCAGGAAGATCAGGCTCTTGGCGATGGTGCCCCACCAGATCTTGTCGGTGAGCACGGCGATGATCAGCCCGAGGAAGGTGCAGGCGGCCGGCACCACCGCCAGCCAGATAATGTTGTTGAGGATCGAGTTGCGGAACTCGCGGTCGCCGAACGCCCATTGATAGTTGGCGAAGCCGACGAAATGGGCGCCGCCGCGATCGAGGAACGACAGCCTCAGCGTCTCCACCACCGGGTAGATCAGATAGATGGTGAGGATGATCATCGCCGGGCCGACGAACAGCCAGGGCCGGATCACCCCCTGCCGGCGCAGATTGTTAATCGCCGCCTTGCCGGAAACGCCGCGTGCCGGAAAGATCGTGTCGAGTGCCTTGTTGGCGCCCCAGAAATAGGCGACGCAGCCGCCCACGCCGATGATGATGACGAATATCGCCGAAAAAATCTGAGCCGCCATGGGTCCCTCCCCCTGCGCACGGATCCGCCAGTCGAGAATGGCTTTGGCGACGGGATCATGCGCCGATTCAGTTGTCTGGAGCGCGACCAGCCGAAAAGCAGGTCACTGGGCGCGCGTCATGCCGGAATGCATTGTACTCACGACAATCGACGCGACGCCAAGCACCGGGTAGGATCCGGGCCGTTTTGAGGCCCGGATCGCATCAGATTGGGAACTCAGGCCGGCCGCTTACTTGATCGCGTCCCAGCTTTTCTGGATGTCGGTGGCGACGTCCTGGGCGGACTTGCCGCCGACCAGGTCGATCATGCCGGTCCAGAACGCACCGGCGCCGATCTTGCCCGGCATCAGGTCGGACCCGTCGAAGCGGAAGGTCGAAGCGTTGGCCAGGATCTCGCCCTGCTTCTTCAGCGCGTCGCTGGCATAGGCGTCCTTGTTGACCGACTTGAACGGCGTCACGAAGCCGCCCTGTGCCATCCAGATCTCATGAGCGAGCGGCAGCTTCAGGAATTCGATGAACGCGCGGGCACTCTTGCTATCCTTGGTGATCATGGCCAGCGTGCCGGCGCCGAGCACCGGAGTGCCGAGCTCGGGCTTGGAGGCGTAGGGCGGGTAATAGAAGAAGTCGGCATCCTCGCCGATCTTGGTGCCTTGCGGGAAGAAGGTCGGGATGAACGATGCCTGGTGGTGCAGATAGCATTTCGGCGGCACCGAGAAGAGGCCCTTCGGGCTGTCGCGGAAATCGGTCGCCGCAACCGCCTTGGCGCCGCCCTCGACCATCTTGTCATCGGTCGCGATCTTGCCGAAAATGTCGATGGCGTTGACCACGGCCGGATCGTTGAACGGAATTTCGTTCTTCACCCATTTGTCGTAGGTCTCGGGCGTCTGGGTGCGCAGCATGATGTCTTCGACCCAGTCGGTCGCCGGCCAGCCGGTGGCGCCGCCCGAACCAAGCCCGATGCACCATGGCGTGCCGCCGTCGGCGATGATCTTCTTTTCGAGCTCGGCAAGCTCTTCCTGCGTCTTCGGCACCTTGTAGCCGGCTTCCTCGAAATTGTCCGGCGAGTACCAGACCAGCGACTTCACGTCGGCCTTGTAGGGAAAGGCGAAGAAGCCTGGCTTGCCGTCCTTGTCCTTGAAGGTGCCGAGGTCGACCCAGGATTGGCCGGCGCCGTAATTGTCCTTGACCCAGTTGGCGGTGTCGTCGCCGAGCGGCGTCAAAAGGCCCTTCGATGCCAGATCCTGGATCAGGCCCGGCTGCGGCAGCACGGCGATGTTGGGCGGGCTGCCGGCCTGCGTGTCGATGACGATCTGCTGCTCGTAATTCTCCGACGAGGAGTACTTGATCTCGGCGCCGGTCGCTTCGGAGAAGTAATCGAGGACGGTGCGGATCAGCCCTTCGTCCTCGCCGCGCCACGGTCCGAAGATCGTCAGCGTCTCGCCCTTGAGGTCGACCTTCTTGAGCTCTTCGTAGTTGGCCCAGTTGAAACGGGGATCTTCGCCCGGCTTGAACTTCAGTTCGGCTTGCGCGGGCATGGCCAGGGCGAGCGTGGCAAACGCAGCGCCCAGCAGAAGCATTTTCTTCATCGGTATTCCCTCCCAGTGGTGACAAACACCGAACGAAACCTCCATTCCGTCCGCCGGCGCTGCAGGACTGTGACTCAGTCGGAAAGGAACTGCAACCTTTCGTGGAGTCTTCCAAAGCGCTTTGGTGATTTTGATCTCGCCACTGAATTAATCCGGAGTCAAGAGGGAGCCGGCTTAATCGATTTAATTTCTGCAGCCGATTGCCGGCGAAAGTGCGCTGCAGCACAGTTTTCTGGCGGTGCAGCAGCAAATTCGGCTTCAAACCGGTCCGAACCGTGCGTATGGTCATTGCGCTCGGCAGCGCGGTTCGTGGCGGCCAGATCGATTCAGATTAAAAGCGCTTTGAGGTTTGGAGGCCTCCGGTGAACCTCAAGCAGCTCTCCCACATGCTGGCGCTTTCGCAGACCACGGTGAGCCGTGCATTGAACGGCTACCCGGAAGTCAACGAGGAAACGCGCCGGCGGGTGGTCGATGCCGCCAAGCGTCACGGCTATCGCCCCAATCCGAGCGCGCGCCGGCTGGCGACCGGCAAGACCGGCATGATCGGCTATGTGCTGCCGACCGGAACGACCGTCGATATCGACCCGCATTTCGTCGAGTTCCTGTCCGGCCTCGGCGACTATGCGCGTTCGCACGAGCTCGACCTTGTGCTATCACCGGCCGATGCCGACGACCAGGAGACGACCTACCGCCGCATCGTCGCCAACCGGCAGGTCGACGCGGTCTATATCTCCTCGCCGAGGCCGGCCGACCGGCGGGTGGCGCTGGTCAATACGCTCGGCATTCCCTTCATCGTCCACGGCCGCAGCGAAGGCTTCGATTTCGACTACCCCTTCACCGACATCGACAATGAGGGCGCCTTCCACGAGGCGGCGCGGCTCCTCGTGCAACTCGGGCACAGGCGGCTGGCACTGATCAATGGCGACGATCGCGAGACCTTCGCCATCCATCGCGAGCGCGGCGTGCGGCGCGCGCTTGCGGCAAGCGGCCTGGTGCTTCGTGATCAGCATGTCTGTTCCCTCACCATGACCGAGGAGAACGGCTACCGCGCCGCCAGGCGCCTGCTGGAACAAAGCGACGCGCCGACGGCGATCGCCTGCTCCAGCCTGATCATGGCGCTCGGCGTGGTGCGCGCGGTGCGCGATCTCGGCCTGACCATTCCGGGCGACCTGTCGCTGATCGCCCATGACGACGTCTTTCCCTGGCTGAAGCCGGAAAATTTTTCGGTGCCATTGTCGACGACGCGCTCGTCGATCCGCCTGGCCGGCGCACGCATCGCCGAACGGCTGGCGGCGCGCATTTCCGGCCTGGAGGAGGGCGCTCGCGGCGAGGTCTGGCCGGTCGACCTGGTGGTCAGGGGATCGGTCGCCGGCGCGCCGGCCTAGGGGCATAACTCAATCACTTTGAACGACCAAAGTCGCCGTTGGGTGGCTGTTGGCAGCACAGGCAATCGCCATGCGTTATGTCTCAGGCCCCGGACTTGAGGTGATCGATAAAGACGCGCAGCTTCGGCAGGACTTGGCGCTTGCCAAGATGGTAGAGAAAGACGCCCGGCGTCGTCGCAGCGATGTCGTCCAGCACCGATCTGAGTTTTCCTTCGGCTATCGGACCTTCGGCGACGGGTCGAGGCGTCTGCGCCAGCCCAACGCCCTTTGTCGCAGCCCCGAGCAACGTGGGATAGTCGTGCGCGATCAGTGGGCCTGAGACGATCGCCTCGATAGCACCGTTGCCGTCGGCGAAGGTCCAGGGCGCGATGGTGCCGTTCGAGCGGCGCAAGCGCAGGCAGGCGTGGTGGCGCAAGTCGTCGACACGTTCGGGGTAGCCGTGGCGCTCGAGATAGTCAGGGCTGCCGACGACCACGAACGTGAACGGCGGGGTCAGCCGCACCGCGACCATGTCGGCGGCGATGAGCTGGCCGAGGCGGATGCCGGCGTCGAACCCGCCGGTCGCGAGATCGACCATCTCGTCGCTCGCGGCGATCTCCAGTTCGATCTCGGGATAAGCTCGGCAGAACGACGCGATCATCGGCTCCAGGATCAATGGCACGACGGCGCGGGGCACGGACAGGCGCAGCAGCCCGGTCGGCCGTTGGCCGACGTCGCGCGCAGCCTCGCCGGCCGCGGCGATCTCCTCGAAGGCAGGGCCGGCGCGGTCGAGGAAGCGCTGGCCGGCCTCGGTCAGACCGACGCTCCGCGTCGTGCGGGCGAACAGCGCCGCACCCATGCGGGCTTCCAGCGTGCGCACCGCCTGGCTCACGGCAGACGGCGTCACGCCGAGATCGGCAGCGGCACGGCGGAAATTGCGGTGCCTGGCGACAGCCAGGAACATCTCGACCCCCTCCAGTGCACCACGCCGGATTGTGTAGTCCTGCTTCATAGGTTGTTCTGATTACAGCGGATAGTCGGATTATGGAAGCGGGCTTAGGTAAGAGCTGCAAGCCAGGAGACATCTTGCCCAGGAGATATATTGCAATGACCGATGAACTTGATGGCGTGCGCGACCATTATCGCGCGACCGGCCTGACCGAGCGGCTGAAGACGGTACTGGCGGCCCTCGGCCCGGAGGATCAGCTTCTTACGCCCCAGCAATTGGGCACCCTCGACCAGTTTCACACCCGTGGGCTGGCCTCGACCGCCGAGATTGCCCAATTGGCAGGGATCGCGGCTGGCACGTCGGTTCTGGACGTCGGCTCGGGCGTCGGCGGGCCGGCGCGCTTTCTGGCTGCAACCTATGGCTGCCGGGTTACCGGCGTGGACCTCAGCGAGCCTTTCGTGGATGCTGCGCGCTATTTGACCGAGCGCACGGGACAAAGCGGACAGCTGTCGTTTCAGACCGCCAGCGCATTGGAGCTTCCATTCGATGATAGCCGTTTCGACGTCGTGCTGCTGCAGCATGTGGCGATGAACATCTCCGACCGGGCGCGGCTCTACGGCGAGATCCGGCGCGTGCTGAAACCAGGCGGCAGGTTTGCCACCTTCGACGTCGTCTCGGCCATTGGCGAGCCGCACTATCCGCTGCCTTGGGCGCGAACGCCGGCGACGAGCTTCCTCCTCACAGCCGAAGCGACGGGCGAGGCGATCGAACCGGCCGGCTTCCGCGTGCTGGCGTGGCAAGACGATACCGAGACCGCCAAGGCCTGGTTCGCGCAACTGCGCGCATCCGGGCCGCCGCCTTCACCAAATCTCGGCGTGGTGATGGGACCGGACTTCGCTCAGCTTTCGACCAACCTGGGACGAAATCTCATGCAAGGCCGGCTCGGCGTCCTGACCGCGGTGTTCGAGGCCGTGTGAACCAACTGTTGGGAGGACGTCAGATGTCCACGGAAGTGCTGTTTCAAACCCATCTCGTTCTGGGCTATGTCGCGTGGCTGCTTTGCTTCGGCGCGTACGGTTTGCCGTGGCTCCGGTCGATGGACCGGGTCGCGGCGCAGCGCGCTATCGCTACGCTGCACAGCTTCCGCTTCTTCGGGCTCGTCTTCATGGTTCCGGGCGTCGTAAGCCCCAATTTGCCCGCTGATTTCGCCGTGTTCGCCGCCTACGGCGATTTCGCGACTGGCGTGCTGGCCATGCTGGCGCTGCTCACGGTGAGGATACGCCCGCTGTTCTGGCCGTTGGTCGTCGCCTTCAACGTCGTAGGGACGGTCGACCTCATCGTCGACTATTACCACGCCATTCAGATCGGCCTTCCTGCACGCGCGGGGGAACTGGGCGCAACCTACGCGATCCCGATCATCTACGTACCGCTGCTGATGGTCACGCACATCACTGCGTTTTATTTTCTGGCACGTCCCCGGCAAAACGCGACTTGAGCGGGCTATTTCTTGGCCGCCTCGGCCGCCTTGGTGTCCAGCAGGCAAAGCCGAAATCATAGTCCTGAAGCCGGAACGGCTGGCGGCGCGCATTTCCGGCGAGGAGGAGGGGGCTCGTGGCGAAGTCTGGCCGGTCGACCTGGTGGGCAGGGGATCGGTCGCCGGCTCGCCGGCCTAGGAGCATAACTCAATCACTCCGGGCGACCGAGTTCGACCCAGAGCGGCGTCCGACCCTGCGAGCCCGATGACGCGGGCCAACCCTTAGCAGAAAACGGACTGAAGAATAGCCGCGCTGCAGCAGCAAAGGAGATCGATCGCTTCCCCATACCAACCGCTATCGGTGGAGTACCGAATCGGCCGGCTGAGCTGTCGTTATCGGATCGGCATGACGATGCACAATCTTCCACAGACCATCTTCTGGGCGAAAGACGCTCGTCGCGCGTAACGCAAGAGGCGTGACATCGCTCCGACCGCCAATCTTGGACCTGAGCTGCTCCACTTCGACGATGTATGCCAGCTCAGACGTCACACATTTCGCTATGTTCTGGAAGCCGGTAGCGTCGCCGTCCCTGTAGTTCGATGCCGCTTGCTCCATCGTCTCAACGATCTGTCTCCATCCATGCACGAAAGGGCCAAACGGATTGCCCAGTGTTACATCGTCTCGTTGGGAGAAGAGCTTCTCCGCTGGCGCGGGGTTTCCTTTCATGAACTCATCCAGGGCCAGGTGGTATTTTTCAACTGCTTGATCGAAGTCACTGGCGTCGAGGGACACGTCATCCTCCCTGTCGTTTTTATTTCTGATCCAGACTGGCGACCACAGGTCTACATTCTGTGTGCCCGCAGCGCTGAAGCATTTTCCCTGCTGCGGCATAGTGCAGGTTGGCTTGGTCATTATAGAACGGCGTGAGACAAGTTTCGCGACAGCGTTGTGAGACGGCTCGGCAAACGGCCGCTCTCCACCGAGGCAGGTGGAAACCCGTCGCGATATCCTGAGCGTAGAATTCTGTTCTCGAATAATGCTGCTGCTGCCCTTGAGAAGCATAAACGTTCTCAGTTTATACAAAGGTCAGGAACAATATTCTTAGAGCATCGGCCAGAGTCGAGTTTTTACACGGCCTCCACCCTTCTCGGCCATTTGCGACAACCAACTGATTGAGCTTTGATAGGGCAGAAGCTTCAAACACAAGACTTAGTCCTTGGCCGCCTCGGCCGCCTGTGTGTCCAGCAGGCCAAAGCCGAAATCATTGTCGCGCCCCTTGGGGCCGAGATCCTTTGCCGTGGCGGCAAGTGCTTTCTCGACCCAGTCGGCGGAGCGGTCGGGCGCGGCATGCAACAGGTTGGCGATCGCGCCGGTCACGATCGCCGCTGCAAACGAAGTCCCGGTCACCACATCCGAGCCGGTGCCGCTCGGCGCCACCATCTCGACGCCGGGAGCGGAGATGAAGACGTAGGCGCCGCGATTGGCCTGCGGCATCAGCCCGTCCTTGGCATCGGTGGCCGTCACCGCGATCACGCCGTCGAAGGCGGCCGGATAACCATACGGCGCCTTCGGTCCGTTATTGCCGGCGGCCGCGACCAGCACGATGCCGAGCGCGCGTGCATTGCGGCAGGCGATGCCGAGCAGGCCGTTCTTCGGGCCGACGAAGCTCATGTTGATGATGCGGACATCCTGCTCCGCCGCCCAGTCGAGCGCCAAAAGGATCACGTCCATGGTCGACTTGCCGCCCTCGAAGGCGCGGGCGTGATAGATCCTGGCGCCCGGCGCCATGCCTTTGAACGCGCCCGTGCCGGCGATCAGTCCGTCGACCGAAGTGCCGTGGTCGCGCGCCTTGATCGGCACGTCGGGCATGGCATCGAACTGCCCGGCAATAACGCCGGAGAGCGCCGGATTGCCGTCGTCGATGCCGGTGTCGATGACGCCAATGCGGACATTCTCGCCGCTGGCCGCGTTGGCGTCGAGTGCGATGCGCTCGAACGCATAATTGACGATGCTGGCCGCCTGCTGCAGCGCATAGACGTGGTTGGCCTCACGCCGCAAAGTACGGCCGTCGGCGGCAAGCTGCGCCAGCACGACGCCGACCGGGCGGCCGTCGGGTATGCCGAAGCGCACCAGTATGTTGCCGAGCAGCCGCGACTGCCGCTGCGAGCGTATCTCGAGGCCGAACGAGGCGGCGATCTGCTGGACCGCGCCGGCATCGCCATTGACGGTGACCAGCACCTCGTCGGGCACGAAATCGCCGATCACGGCGCGCGGCGGCACGGTTGCGACAAGATCGGTCGGCGCCACGACGGGACCGCCCGGCGCGGCAGCCTGTATTGCCGGCGCACCGGCGGGTGGAGCGGACGGCGGCGCCGCAGTATCGCCAGGAGGTATCGGCGTCTCGGTGACTACGGCAGGATTGGGGAACAGGTCGACAATCAAGCCCGGAAGAAACACCGCGTCCGTCGTTCCAGGAGCCGGCGCTTTGCTGCCATCCTTCACGCCGCCGCCATCCTTGGGGCAGTCGGTGTTGGCAGCACTTCCCCGGTTCAGGCAGTCGATCTCAGCCTGGCTGAGGTTCGGGTCGTTGGTCTGGGCCATTGCGGACGCGGCGAAGATTGTCATCGCCGCCGTCAATCGAATGACCGCCTTAGCCGCCATCAGCCGGTTTCCTTCCCTCCAGCGCAGCTTCGGTGAAAGGCTGGGCGGCAATAAGGCCAAGCAGCTTCTGATAGTCGGCGGCGGTCTTGGCCGGAACGCCGAGGCGGAAGACGCCGTCGGCGGTCGGCCCGCCGGCGATCTTCAACTGGTTCTGGTCGAGAAAAGCGACGATGTCGGACAGTTTCGCATCCGGTTTGAACTTCACAAGGGCAAACGGCATTTTGGCCAGATCGTCTTCCGATCCGGCAATCTCGAAATCACCACCTCTGTTGCCGGTCTGCACAAAGGATTGCGCGACGACCAGGGCCAGCAGCACCGCGGCCGCCGCCCAGGCGACGCCGGCCGGCACCGCCATGAAGCGGCTCCAGGCCTGCGCTAGCCAGGACGATGCCGCAGGCGCGCGGGGCGGGCCGGCCTCGGCGTCGAGCGCCTTGGCAAAGCGGCTGAGCGCATCGGCCGGCGGGCGGATCGCCTCGTTTGCGGCAGCGGTGCCGGAGAATTCGGCCTCGGCCTCGCCTAGTGCGGCCATCGCCGCCGGATCGCTCGCCAGCCATTCCTCGATGGCTTCGAGCTCGGTGCCCTCCAGCGAGCCGTTCAGATAAAACGGCAGCAGCATTTCCATTTCGTCGCGGCGTGACATTTTTTCAGCGGCGCTCATGGCCACCCCCTGTCGTAACCGGCGGCCTTGAGGGCTTCGCCGAGTTTCTTGCGGGCGTAGAACATCCTGGTCTTGACGGTGGCGACCGGGATGCCGAGTACCTCGCCGATCTCGCTCACCGATTGCCCGTGATAGTAGGCAAGGTCGATCACCGCGCGGTGCTCTTCCGGCATGGCGTCGATAAAGCGTCGCAAGGCAGCGGCTTTGTCTTCCTTCATCGTCACGACTTCCGGCGTGTCGGCGCCGTCGGCGACCTGGGCCGCGTCATCGTCGTCGATCCAGTCTTCCTTCTTCTTGCGCAGCAGGGACAGCGCCTTGAAGCGGGCAATGCCGAGCAGCCATGTCGAGACCTCCGAGCGCCCCTCGAAGGCCGGCGCCTGCCGCCAGAGCTCGAGGAACACCTCGTTCGCGATATCGTCGGCCATCAGTTCCGATCCCGTCTGGCGTGCCACGAAGCGGTAGACCCGCGCGTGGTGGCGCATGAACAGGAGCCGCACGGCGGCACGGTCGCCCTTCGCGACCCGCTCGACGAGCGCGCGATCGGTCTCCGCGGCCGTCATCGCCGGTCGAGCCGCCCGGCTCCTGCCTGCTCTGTCGCTGATCGGCCCAAAAAGGTTCACCGCATCCGCCCGAGGATTTTTGCGGAGGCTAGCCGAAGAGCGGAGAGGTTGCCAGAGTGTACAGTTCTCCCCCTTTTTTGGGATACTGTCTCACTCAGTGGCGCCAAGCGGAAGGCGGCCGCCAGGCTGGCAATGACGGCGGCCACGAGATGGCTCATACCCATCGGGCAAGGTGCAGTCGTTCAGCCTCGGGCGGAGCGTAATTGGACGACATCGCCGTGCAGGGATTCCCGACAGTTTTGTAACTCAACGGTCCGCTGCTGGGCGACTAAGGTCCCGATCGCAAACGGCAACCCAGCCTGAAGAGACGAGTCTCATGACCAACAACAGCTCTGCGGCCGCGATTCTCGTGGATCAGTCGCCGATGGCGGTGTTCGCCGCGGTCAAGCCTCGACGCGAGTGGTGGGGCGCATGAAGCCTTGCGCGGTCGGAAGGAGCTTTCCATGAGACTGATTAGGCTGAAAGCGCCGGGAGGCTTGGAGAATCTCAAGCTGGTCGAGGAAGATTGCCCGGAACCAGGGCCGGGTGAGTTGCTTGTCAGGATACGTGCGTGTTCGCTGAATTTCCACGACAGCATGGTGGCGCTGGGCAAGAAACCGTGCGCCGATGGCCGTATCCCGCTGTCCGATGGCGCCGGAGAGGTGGTTGCGGTCTCAGACGATGTCCAAGAATTCAAGGTCGGAGATGCCGTCGTCAGCACCTATTGGCCCCGTTGGCTGGCAGGCGAACCGACGCCAGCCAATAAGAGCGGCGAATTGGGCGATGATGCTGACGGCTATGCCCGCGAGTATGTGTGCATGCCCTGGCATGCCTTCACAAGGGCACCGGCAGACTTCACGCATGTGGAGGCGGCAACGCTTACCTGTGCCGGCGTCACCGCCTGGAAAGCCCTGATGGTGTGCGGCCAGGTGAAGCCCGGTGATACGGTGCTGGTCCTTGGCAGTGGAAGCGTATCGCTGTTCGCGCTGCAATTCGCAAAAATTGCAGGCGCTCGGGTTATTGCCACCTCTTCATCGGAGGAGAAGCTGGAAAAGCTAAAGCGGTTTGGGGCCGACATTGTCGTCAATTACAAGGCAGTTCCGGATTGGGGCCAGGAGGTAAGGGTATTGACGGACGGACGCGGCGTCGATCATGTGATCGAGGTTGGCGGGCCCGGCACGTTGGCGCAGTCGATAACAGCATGCAGGATGGGCGGCCACATCGCACTGATCGGTGTCTTGACCGGTTTTGCCGGGCAAGTTTCGATCCCGGCCCTGTTTTCCAATCAGATTAGGATCAGCGGAATCTCGATTGGCAGCAGGGCAGACCAGGACGACATGATTCGTGCCATAGATGCCAACCGTTTGAAGCCTGCTATCGACCGCAGTTTTCCGCTGCAGGAGATCGCCAACGCCTTCAAGCACTACGAGTCCCAAAAGCATTTTGGCAAGGTCTGTCTCGAACTTTGACTGCGGTATCCGGCCTCCATGTGGCGTCGCGCATTCGGCCTGGCTTCATGTTCTCCGCAAGCAGGCAGGCCGGGCACCAATCAGTCGAGAAATGGCTCAGCCTTCATTGTCGCCGGCACCGGCACGCCGAGGCGCGCAAGCACCGTCGGCGCGAGCTGCAGCTGATCGAGCAGCGTATTGGCTTCCGGACCCTCGCCGGATCCGAAGTAGTAAAGTGCGAAATCCTGCATCTCCTCGTCGTGGCCGCCATGATGGCCGCGATCGGTCTGGCCATGATCGGCGGTGACGATCACCTCGTAGCCGGCTTCCCGCCAGCGCGGCAGGAAGCCGGCGAGCATGGCGTCCATTGCATAGACGGCATGATCCATCTCGTGGCAGTCATGGCCGAAGCGGTGGCCCATCGAGTCCAGCGTGCAGCTGTGCAGGATGCCGTAGTCGATGCCGTAGCGCCTGGTCAGCATGGTCAACGTCGCGAACAGGTCGACGTCGCTCGGCGTCATCTGGTTCCTGGCATTGTAGCCGGTCATGGTGTGGAACCGGCCATGGCTGATCGGCCTGCCCGGCTCGTCGAACTCCATGTCCTCCACCAGGTCGAACGGATAGGCCCGGAAGAATTCGGACCAGTAGGAATGGGTGACCGCACCCGTCTTGCCGCCGGCCTTCGTGACCTCGGAAAAAACGTCCGGCTGTTCGACGCGAAACCGGTTTTCGTTCGACAGGATGCCGTGCACTTGGGGCGGCACGCCGGTGTGGATCGAGGCATAGCAGGATGCCGAGGTCGACGGCAGGACGGAGCGCATCTTCCATACGCGCGCTTCGCCTGATTGCACCCAGCCTTCGAGATTGCCCATCAGCCGTCGCCAGTTCCGGTAAGGCACGCCGTCGAGGATGATGAGCAATAGTTTTGTGTTGAGCGCCAAGGGCGCCTCCATGCGGCTTAATCGGAAAAGTCAGGGCGGGCCTGTCGTTCAATCCACGCCCGGACAGGACCGTCGGGCGCAAAGGGCGGCCCGCTAGTTCCCCGCGCTGGCCATGCGCCGTCCCTTGATCGCCTTTTCCAGCCAGCCGATCTCCATTTCTGGCACCGACGACAGCAAAAGATCGGTGTAGGCATCGAAGGGTGGCGTCAGCACGGTGCTCTTGGCGCCGTAGCGCACCACTTCGCCGCGATACATCACGGCGATCGAATCGGCGATCGACTTGACCGTGGCCAGGTCGTGGGTGATGAACAGATAGGCGACGTTTTCCTCTTTCTGCAGCCCGAGCAGCAGCTCCAGTATGCCGTGGGCGACCAGCGGGTCGAGCGCCGAGGTCACCTCGTCGCAGATGATCAGCTTCGGCTTGGCGGCGAGCGAGCGGGCGATGCAGACGCGCTGTTTCTGGCCGCCCGAAAGCTCGGCCGGATAGCGGTCGACATAGCCTTTGCCCATTTCGATCTTGTCGAGCAGTTCGGCGACGCGTTTGTCGCGCTCGCGCCCGCGCATCCCAAAATAGAATTCCAGCGGCCGGCCGATGATGGTGCCGACCGTCTGGCGCGGGTTCATCGCCACATCGGCCATCTGGTAGATCATCTGCAATTGGCGCAGATCCTCCTTCGGCCGGTCGGCAAGCCGGTTGGCGAGCGGCCGTCCGTCGAAGGTGACGGTGCCTTGTTCGGGCGGCAAAAGGCCGGTGATGGCGCGCGCCAGCGTCGATTTGCCGGAGCCGGACTCGCCGACCACCGCCAGCGTCTGGCCCGGGGAAATATCGACCGAGACGTTCTTCAGCACCTTGATATGGCTGCGGCCATAGGCGGCGGTGATGTTCTTGACCGACAGGAACGGGCTCGTGCCGGGCTTCTGCTCCTGGTGCTCGATCTCATGCACCGAGACCAGCGCATTGGTGTATTCCTGGCGCGGCTCCTTGATGATCTGGCGCGTGCCGCCCCATTCAACCAGCCGGCCATGGCGCAACACCATGATCTCGTCCGAGACCTGGGCGACAACCGCAAGGTCATGGGTAATGTAGAGCGCCGCCACATGCGTGTCGCGGATGGCATCCTTGATCGCCGCCAAGACGTCGATCTGCGTCGTCACGTCGAGCGCCGTGGTCGGCTCGTCGAAGACGATCAGGTCGGGTTCCGAGCACAGCGCCATTGCCGTCATCACGCGCTGCAGCTGACCGCCCGACACCTGGTGGGGGAAGCGCTCGCCGATGCTTTCGGGGTTCGGCAGGCTGAGCTTCTTGAACAGCGCCACGGCGCGCTTTTCAGCTTCGGCCCGCGTCGCCGTGCCGTGCAGGAGTGCGGCCTCGACCACCTGGTCCATCAGCCTGTGCGCCGGATTGAAGGCCGCTGCCGCCGATTGCGCGACATAGCAGACCTCGCGGCCGCGCAATTTGCGGAACCCTTCGTTGCCGCCCTTCAGGATGTCGCGGCCATTGAGGATGACCTCGCCGCCGGTGATGCGCACGCCGCCGCGGCCGTAGCCCATCGAAGACAGGCCGATGGTCGACTTGCCGGCGCCGGACTCGCCAATCAATCCGAGCACCTTGCCCTTTTCGAGCGTCAGCGAGACATCGTGCACCAGCACGATGTTCTTCGGCGCCTCGCCCGGCGGATATACGGTGGCCTCGATGCGCAGATTGCGGATGTCGAGCAGCACGCCGGACTTCGGTTGCCCGGGCTTTGGTTGCTTGTCAGCCATTACCCGCGTCCTCCCTTCAGGCTTGTCGTGCGGTTGAGCACCCAGTCGGCGACGAGATTGACGGAAATCGCCAGCGCTGCGATCGCCGCCGCCGGAATGAGGGCGGCGCCTATGCCGAAGACGATGCCATCCTTGTTTTCCTTGACCATGCCGCCCCAATCGGCGTCCGGCGGCTGCACGCCAAGCCCAAGGAAGGACAGCGTCGACAGGAACAGCACGGCATAGATGAAGCGCAGGCCGAGTTCCGAAACCAGCGGCGACAGCGCATTGGGCAGGATTTCGCGGAAGATGATCCAGCCGCTGCCTTCGCCGCGCAATTTGGCCGCCTCGACGTAGTCCATGACATTGATGTCGACGGCGACCGCCCTCGACAGTCGGTAGACGCGGGTCGAATCCAGAACGCCCATGACCAGGATCAGCGTCACCAGGTTGGATGGCAGCACCGACAGCACGACAAGCGCCATGATCAGCGTCGGGATCGACATCAGGAGATCGACGAGACGCGACAGCAGCGTGTCGAACCAGCCACCGAAAACCGCTGCCGAGAAGCCGAGAATGGCGCCGAGCGAGAACGACAGCGCGGTCGCCAGCACCGCGATGAAAAGGGTGATGCGGGCGCCGTAGATCATGCGCGACAACAGATCGCGACCGAGATTGTCGGTGCCCAGCCAATGCGCCGCCGACATCGGTTCCCAAGGGACGTCGCTGACGATCTCGGCATTGCCGTGCGGCGCGATCCACGGCGCAAAAATTGCTGCCAGCACGAACAGCGCCGTCAGCACGATGCCGACCAATGCCGGGATGGGGATGCGTTTGATGACGAGCATACCCGACCCCTTCATTTCGGATGTCTGAGGCGCGGATTGGCGACGATCGCCGCTATGTCCGCGATGATGTTCAGGCTGATATAGACGGCGGCGAAGATCAGCCCGACCGCCTGCACCACAGGCACGTCACGCTTGGTGACGTGGTCGACGAGGTATTGGCCCATCCCCGGATAGACGAAAATGACTTCGACCACGACGACGCCGACGATGAGGTAGGCGAGATTGAGCATGACGACGTTGATGATCGGCGCAATCGCATTGGGGAAGGCATGCCTGCGGATAACCGCGAAGGCCGAAAGCCCCTTGAGTTCGGCGGTTTCGACATAGGCCGACTGCATGACGTTGAGGATCGCGGCGCGCGTCATGCGCATCATATGGGCGAGCACCACCAGGGTCAGCGCCGCCGCCGGCAATGCGATGGCCTGGATGCGTTCGCCGAACGGCATTCCGTCATAGACGGTGGAAATGGCGGGAAACCATTGATGTTGCACCGCAAAGAAAAAGACGAGCACATAGCCGACGAAGAATTCCGGGAAGGACGTCGAGGCCAGCGCCAGTCCCGAGATCAGCTTGTCGACCCAGCCATTGCGGTAGCGCACCGCGATCAGCCCGAGGATGATCGCCAGCGGCACCGCGACGACCGCCGCCCAGAAGGCGAGGAACAGCGTGTTCCACAGCCTTCCCTTGATCGAGGTTGCGATATCCTGACCGCTCGACATAGCCGTGCCGAGATCACCGGTCAGGATGCCGCCGAGCCAGCGAAAATAACGGATGTAAGCGGGATCATTGAGGCCGAGCTGCTCGCGCAGATTGGCGAGCGACTCCGGTGTCGCCGACTGCCCGAGAATGGCTTGCGCGACGTCGCCGGGCAGGATCTGGGTGCCGGCGAAGATCAGGACCGAAACGGCCAATAGAAGGATGATGCCCAGCGCAATGCGCTGGGCCACCAGTTTCACGATGGGTGAGGACATGTCCGCAAGGCCGGGCTCAGGCTTCGAGCCAGCACTTCGCCAGAGCATATCCGTTCATCAACTCCTGATGCGGATCATCCACCCACCCGGCAACCTTGGCGCCCGTCGCGTCGATGAACTGATTGAACATCGGCAGGATCAGGCCGCCCTCGTCGCGCACCATCACAGCCATGTCGTGGTACATTGCCTTGCGCTTGGCCTCGTCGAGCTCGGCGCGAGCCGCCAGCACCATCTTGTCGAAATCCGGACGCTTGAACCGTGTGTCGTTCCAGTCGGCCGTCGACAGATAGGCGGTAGAGTACATCTGGTCCTGGGTCGAGCGGCCGCCCCAATAGGAGGCGCAGAAGGGCTGCTTGTTCCAGACTTCCGACCAGTAGCCGTCGCCCGGTTCGCGCTTGATCTCCAGCTTGATGCCGGCCTTGGCAGCACTCTGCTGGAACAGCTGTGCGGCGTCGACGGCACCGGGGAAGGCGACATCCGACGTCCGCAGCAGGACGGCACCGTCATGGCCCGACTTCTTGTAGTGGAACTTGGCTTTGTCCGGATCGTACTTGCGCTGCTCGATCTCGGTGAATAGCGGGTACGATGCATTGATCGGGAAGTCGTTGCCAAGCGAGCCATAGCCGCGCAGCACCTTCTTCAGCATTTCCTCGCGGTCGATTGCCAGCTTCAACGCCATCCGCAAGTCGTTGTTATCGAACGGCGCGGTGTCGCAGTGCATGATGAAGACGTAGTGGCCGGGTCCCGAATGGTTGCGGATGGTGACGCCGGGCACGCGCTTGATCAGGTCGACGATCTTCGGCTCGACGCGGTTGATCATGTGGACCTGGCCGCCCTGCAGCGCCGCCGTGCGCGCCGTGGCGTCGTTGATGACGATGATCTCGATCTGGTCGGCATGGCCCATCTTGTCGCCCTGCCAGTAATTGGCGAAGCGCTCGCCGCCATGGCGCACGCCGGGCTCGTTGGTGGTGACCTTGTAAGGGCCCGCCGAGATGCCGGCATCGGCCTTGTCCTTGCCGCCGTTCGGCTGGATGATCAGGTGATAGTCGCTAAGCAGATAGGGCAGGTCGGCATTCGGCTCCTTCAGCGTCAGCACCACTTCCTTGCCGCTGGCCTTGATGCTCTCGATGCCTTTCATGTAGCCGAGCGCGCCGGACTTCGACTTCTCGTCCGAATGGCGTTCGAGGGTGGCGGCCACGTCCTCAGCGGTCACCTTCTTGCCGTTGTGGAACTCGACGCCATCGCGGATCTTCAGCGTCCACGTCTTGGCGTCGTCCGACGAGCCGATCTCTTCGGCAATGCGGTTCTCGAGCTTGCCCTCGGGAGACAGCTCGACGATCAGTTCGCCCCACATCTTGCCGAAGGCGAACGGCACCTGCGTCATGAACAGCGCCGGATCGAGGCTGTTGGTGGACTCGCCACCGACCAGGCCGGCCTTGAGCGTGCCGCCCTTGACCGGACCCGCCGCGCGTGCGGCACCGGAAAGCAGCGAATTGGCGAAGGTTGCGGTGACGCCGAGCGCTGCCGCCCGGCCGAGAAAATCGCGACGGCTCAGCTTGCCGGACGCAACGCGCCGGCTCAGGTATTCCAGTTCGTTCGACATGTTGAGTTCCTCACTCTGTTGGTCCGACCTTATGGTCGTTTTTTCTCATTTCAATCGGGAGAATAATGACCGTAAGGGAAAGCGGTAAGCAAGACCGAATGCGACATGCCGTGGCGTAAATCGTGCGTCGCAATTGGACCAATCGCTATAAGCGCTCAAAGCAGTTCGCGCGGGATTTTCTCCTCGAAGTTGCGCTCGAAGACCAGTTTCTCGCCTTCATAGGCTTCAATTCTGGCGCTAACCATGAAGCTTTGCGCGTCGGAGCGCATTTCGGCGAAGGCTTCGGTGCGCACCGACCATTCATTTCGCGACAGCGTCTGGGTCCAATGCGTCTTGCCCGACGCTGACAGCGGATTGTCGGGATGGATCGACCATGTCTCTCTGGCGACGCTCCCATTGGCGAGGCCATGCTCCAGGTCGCGCACTTCGCCGAAATCGTCGACGATGGAAAGCGTGATCATTCCGGTCTTTTCGTCGCGATCGACATGACGCTCGGAATTGGCGGCGCGGACCGTTTCGGTTGCCCAGGGCGTGGCGCCTTCGGGGGCGGGGAAGGTGACCTCGTCGCATGTCGCCGGCGGGCGCAGCGGCAGCATCAACGCCGCGGCCGACAATTCCAGCCGGACCGGCTCCGGCGACGGCCAGATCATCGGCCAATAACTGTTGGAGATGGCAACACGCAAGCGGTGGCCGGCCGGCACGCGATAGGCGCATTGGTCGAGCACCACCCGGGCGCTGACGGTTTCGGCGGGTACCAGCGCTTCGGGAAATTCGTGCGAGTTGCGATGCGTCAGGTTGAGCACGCCGTAGGAGATCAGCTCCGACGCTCCGTCCGGATGGACGTCGCACAGCCGAACCGCGATGTTCGCCTGGCGCCGGTCCGACGAGACCCTGACCACAACTTCGGGAGCACCGACGATGTCGATCGCTTCGATCAGCACCGGCTGGTCGAAACACACCGACAGCGCATCGTCGGGACGCTGGTCACCCGGCAGTTCCGGGCCGAAGGTGAAGGGGAAATATTCGCCACCGGCAAGGCCGCAGTTTTGCGGCGAAGCGACGATAGCGTGGTTGCCCTCAGCGATAAGCTCAACCTCTTGCGTCTTGATGTTGGGTGACGGCCATTCCGATTCAGCGACCCAGCGGCCCGGCCGCTCGGGATGCCAGCGCGCCGGACGCACGCTGTCCATGAGATAGGCGCGGTAGGCGGGGTCGGCCTCGACGCCGGTGTCGATGTCCTTGAGCCAGTGGTCCCACCAGCGCAAGGCCTCCTGCAGGAAGCCGATGCGCGGTTCGGGCGCGGCGTAATGCGGGTATTTGTGGATCCACGGGCCGACGATGCCCTTGACCGGCGCCTCGATATTGGCGGCGAGGTGGGAAATCGTATTGCGATAGCCGTCATGCCAGCCGCCGATCGACAGCACCGCGGCATGGATGGCGGAATAGTCCTCGCAGATCGAGCCGCGCTTCCAATAGGCATCGCGATGCTGGTGCTTCAGCCACTGCGGCGCCAGGAAGGGCTGGTTCTCCAGCCGGGTCAGCCACAGGTCGCGCCATCTGTTGTCGCCGGCCAGCAACGGATCCGGCGGCCGCGACGAATAGGACAGCATGGTCGAGGCCCAGCCGAAATTCTCGATCAGCAGGCAGCCGCCCTTGTAATGGATGTCGTCGGCATAGCGGTCGACCGTCGAACAGAGACTGATGACCGCCTTCAGCGCCGCCGGCTGCTTAGACGCCACCTGCAGGCAGTTGAAGCCGCCCCACGAAATGCCCATCATACCGACATTGCCGTTGCACCAGGGCTGGGCCGCAGCCCAGGCGATGACATCGCAGGCGTCCTGCAGCTCTTGCTCGGAATATTCGTCGCCCATCAGCCCTTCGGAATCGCCATTGCCGCGCATGTCGACACGGATCGAGGCGTAGCCGTGGCCGGCAAAATAGGGATGCGTCAGCTGATCGCGGTAGATCGTGCCATCGCGCTTGCGATAGGGCAGGTGCTCGAGGATTGCCGGCACCGGATCGTCGGCAGCATCGGCCGGCATCCATACCCGCGCCGACAGGCGACAGCCGTCGGGCATGACGATCCCCATGTCGGGAAATTCGACGATCTTGCGGGGGAATTCAGTGACGGTTTTCATGCATGCTCTCCAGGATGTCAGTGACGCACGAAGCGCCTATGCCATGAAGTCAAACCGGCGACGGTCTGTGTCGTCGCGACGACGATTTTGGCGGGGCCTCACTCGATTTCCATCTTGCGCTGTTCCGTTAATTTATGTATTACGTTTATTCGCTTGGACCGACGCACTGAGGATGGTCTCGCCTGAAAATCGTTTGGGATGAGCCGAAGCGTGTGACGAACCTCGAAAATCGCGGTCTCGATTTTGCCAGACTCGATATCGAGTTCTTTGCGACCGCGACCGTCCTCCCAGCCAAAGCTGGCCGGTTCAAAGCGATTGGCAAATACAAGGAGACTATTCTCGCCGTGATTTTCAAGCCGCTCGGTTCCGAAGCCATTTCGGTGATCTCGATGCGTCGCGCCAGCCGAAAGGAAAGGTCAGGATATGAACGATCCTAAATCGCGCGTTCGACCGCTTACCGATGAGGAGGAGGCGGAAATCCAAAGACAAATTGTTGCTGATCCTGATGACGCGGAGGCGACCGACGAACAGCTGGCGCAAGCCAGGCCTTTCGCGGAAGTGTTCCCTGAACTTTTCGAGAGCATCAGACGTGCTCGTGGTCGGCCGGCCGTGGAGAAGCCCAAGCAGGTTGTGTCCATCCGCCTGGATCAGGATGTCGTCAGCAAATTCAAGGCCACCGGCAAAGGCTGGCAAGCCAGGATTAATGAGGTGCTGAAGAAGGCGAAGGTAAGCTAGGCATCCGCGTCAATTCAGCGGAATGTCGTTTTCGTCCTTGCTTGCCTGATAGGCGCCGGACAGCTCGTCGTAGCGGGCGGAGATTGTGCCGATCCGTGCTTCCAACCGCTTGCGTTCGGTCTCGGGCAACGATCGTACGAGTCTGCGGATCGAAAAGCTCTTCCAATAGGCGTTCTCGGCATTGTAGCCGCCGGGGTCGAGGGTGAAGACCTCCTTCAGGATCTTCAGATCGTGAGGGATGGCGAAGCTGTCGCGCGAATCCTCGTGGCTGAACAGATAGTAGAAATTGTCGAAGCCGGTCCAGGTGATCGCCGACAGGCAGAGCGAGCAAGGTTCGTGCGTGGCAAGAAAGATCGCATCCTTGGTGTCGACGCGCTCGGCCTTCGGCAGTTCGTAGAAGCGCTTCAGGCAATGCACCTCGCCGTGCCAGAGCGGATTTTCTGTCTCGTTGTTGGTTTCGGCCAGCACCAGCGAACGGTCGTCCTTGCGCAGGATCGCCGCGCCGAACAGCTTGTTGCCATGCGCGACGCCTTCGACGGTCTTCGGCACGATGTCGTGCTCGATAACGTCGAGCAGGCGGTCGATCAGCGAAATGTCGGTCATCACCGGCTCCCATCGGGAAGATCGATCTCGTAGGCGTGCGAGAAGTGGCACTCTTCAAGATTGGAGCCGTCGCCGCCACGGTCGACGACCAGGAAGTCCTGCGGCTCGCCGACCGGCGTCAGCACGCCGTGCCACAAATTGCGCGGATAGTTGACGCCTTGCCCGGGCGCGGTGATGAAGGCATGCGGCTCGCCCGGGCCTTCCTCGCCGTCATGGCAGACGATGACCAGGAACGGCCGTGGTGACAGCGGGATGAAGGCCTGGCTGCCAAACGGATGGCGCTCCACCATGGTAAGCTTCAACGGCAGTTCATAGGGCGTGCCACGCACCATCGAGATCAGCACGCGCGCATTCGGTCCTCGTGCTTCCGCGGTGGCGAGGTCGTGATAGCGCTCGGCCTTGCCGCCATTGATCGGGTAATGGTTGTCGCCGCCCATATCGATGACGTCGCCGAATTCGGCGAAACTCTCGCGGGTCAGCGGCCGCGCGACGATGCGGGTCATGGTGTAGGTCGCGCGACGCCGGCGCTGCCAAGCTTGGCGTGGCGGTTCACGTCCTTATAGAGGAGATAGCGGAATTTGCCTGGGCCGCCGGCGTAACAAGCCTGCGGGCAGAAGGCGCGCAGCCACATATAGTCGCCAGCCTCGACCTCTACCCAGTCCTGGTTGAGACGGTAGACCGCCTTGCCCTCCAGCACATAGAGCCCGTGCTCCATGACATGCGTCTCGGCGAAGGGAATGACCGCACCCGGCTCGAGCGTGACGATGGTGACATGCATGTCGTGCCGCATGTCTTCAGGATCGACGAAGCGCGTGGTCGCCCATCGGCCTTCGGTACCCGGCATCGGCGTCGGCGCGATGTCCTGTTCGTTGGCGAAGAACGCTTGCGGCTGGTCGATGCCGTCGACTGCATCATAAGTCTTGCGGATCCAGTGGAAGCGGACGGCGGCGGCGCTTTCATTGTGCACCGTCCACCCGCTCGCCGGCGGCAGGAAGGCAAAGCCGCCCGGCCTTAAGCTATGTTTCTTGCCGCCAAGCGAGACGCTCAGCTCGCCTTCGACCACGAACAGCGCACCTTCGGCGGCGGCGTCAAGCTCAGGGCGGTCGCTGCCGCCGCCAGGTGCGAGCTCGACGATATATTGCGAAAATGTCTCGGCAAAACCCGACAGCGGCCGCGACAGCACCCAGACGCGTGTCCCATCCCAGAACGGCAAGGCGCTGGTGACGATGTCCTGCATCACGCCTTTGGGGATGACGGCATAGGCCTGCGTGAATACAGCGCGGCCGGTCAGCAATTCGCTCTGGCCGGGATGTCCGCCCTGCGGCGCATAATAGGTTCGCTCGGCCATTTTCATCATATCCATAAATTCAAGCCTGTTGCGGAAGCCAGGGCCCATCGCGGCAGCCAAAGCCTATTGCGGAAGCATGTCCTTGAGACGAAGCAGCGCGATGCGCTCGACCTGTCTGCAGGCGGTTTCGAATTCGACATCGTGGCTGTTGCCGATACGCGCCTCGAACTCGGCCAGGATCTCCTGCTTGGTCTTGCCTTTCACAGCAATGATGAAGGGGAAACCGAAACTGGTGACGTAGGCGGCATTGCGTTTTGCGAACAGCTCGCGCTCGTCGTCGGTCAGCGCGTCGAGCCCGGCCGAAGCCTGTTCCTTCGTCGATTCCGCCGTCAGCCGCCTGGCCTGCGCCAGTTTTCCGGCAAGATCGGGGTGGGCGTTGAGCACGGAAAGCCGCTCGGCCTCGCTTGCCGCGCGAAAGACGCGGCAGAGCGCATTGTGCAGGCCGCCGGCACTGTCATGCGCCGGGCCGAGCTCCAGCTCATAGGCGCGCTCGGCAATCCACGGCGAATGCTCGAAGACGCCGCCGAATGCGTGGACGAAGGCATCGAATTCCATTTTCGACGGGCGCAGCGCCGGCAACCGGAACGGATGCGTCTCCTGCCAGTGTTTTGCAATGTCGATGCGCCGTGCCAGCCAGACCTTGTCGTGCGATTTGACGTAGTCGATGAAGCGCTTCAATGCCGCGACTCGGCCCGGCCGGCCGACGAGGCGGCAGTGCAGGCCGATATTCATCATGCGCGGCCGCCCTGCCTTGCCCTCGGCATAGAGCGTGTCGAAACTATCCCTGAGATAGGCAAAGAACTGGTCGCCAGAGTTGAAGCCCTGCGGCGTGGCAAAGCGCATGTCGTTGGCGTCGAGCGTATAAGGGATGACCAGCTGCGGCTTCGCCGACCCGTGCGGTATGACATGCTCGAACCAGTAAGGCAGTTCGTCGTCATACGTGTCCGACACATAGTCGAAGCCGCCCTCTTCCGCTGCCAGCCGCACCGTGTTGATCGAGGTGCGGCCGGTGTACCACCCGGTCGGCCGCGCGCCTGTTACCTCATAATGCAGCCGGACCGCCGCCTCCATGTCGCGGCGCTCGTCTTCTGGCGCGTGGTCGCGGTAGTCGATCCATTTCAGCCCGTGCGAGGCGATCTCCCAGCCGGCCTCCTGCATCGCCGCAACCTGATCGGGCGAACGCGCCAGGGCCGTGGCGACGCCGTAACAGGTGACCGGCACTTGCGCCTCGCTGAACAGGCGCAGCAATCGCCAGAAGCCGGCGCGGGCGCCGTATTCGTAGATCGATTCCATGTTCCAGTGACGCTGGCCGGGCCAGGGTGCGGCGCCGACGATCTCCGACAGGAAAGCCTCCGAAGCCTTGTCGCCGTGGAGGACGCAATTCTCACCGCCCTCTTCGTAATTGACGACGAACTGCACCGCGACATGCGCCCCGCCGGGCCATTTCGGATCGGGCGGATTGGCTCCGTAGCCGCGCATGTCTCGTTCGTAACGCATTCTCGCTCCTGCCGGAAATTGTGATCAGAATAGTCGAAAGGAGTGCCTGCGCATTCCCCCGAAATTTTTGAAAGTGTTTTTGTCGCGCTCCGCTCGACCGGGACTTATGCATCGCCTTTAATTGGCGCACAATTCATGAATAGTGTTCGACTATGCAGGGAATGGAGCAGCCAGTGGCGGAAACGTCGAAAGCCGAAGGCGGGCGCCTGACGACCCATGTCCTCGACACTGCGGCCGGCAAGCCGGCGGCCGGTCTGTCGATCGAGCTCTATCACCTTGACGGCCATGCCCGGACGCATCTGAAAACGGTCGTCACCAATGATGACGGCCGTTGCGATGCTCCGCTGCTTGCCGGCGCGGAATTCCGTACCGGCGAATACGAGCTGGTCTTTGCGGCCGGGGATTATCTGCGCCGGCAAGGGACAAAACTGCCGGAACCGGCCTTCCTCGACCATGTGCCGATCCGCTTCGGCATGGCCGAGCCGATGCACTATCATGTGCCGCTGCTCCTGTCGCCGTTCGGCTATTCGACTTACCGGGGAAGCTGAGATGGCCGGGATCAAGACACGCAACGAAATCCGCTTCATCCTCAATGGCGAGGACGTCGCGCTCGGCACGGTTGCACCCGACCAGACACTGCTCGATTGGTTGCGGCTCGACCGCTCGCTGCGCGGCACCAAGGAAGGTTGCGCCGAGGGCGACTGCGGCGCCTGCACGGTGCTGGTCGGCAGGCTCTCCGGTGGAACACTGGTCTATGAAAGCGTCAATGCCTGCATTCGCTTCCTTGGCTCGCTGGACGGCACGCATGTCGTGACGGTCGAGCATCTGCGCGGCGACGCAGGAAAACTGCACCCCGTGCAGCAGGCTATGATCGATTTCCATGGCTCGCAATGCGGCTTCTGCACGCCGGGTTTCGTCATGTCGCTTTATGCGCTGTGGATGCGGTCGCCGGAGCCGTCGGACGCCGCCATTGAAAAGGCGCTGCAAGGCAATCTCTGCCGCTGCACCGGCTACGAGGCGATCATGCGCGCCGCACGTGCCATCTCCAGCTACGGCAAGGCGGCAAAGGATCCGCTGGCGGCGGAGCGCAAGGCAGTCACGGCCAAGCTCGAAGCGATGAAGGACGGTTCGCGCATCGAGATCGGCTCCGGCAACAGGCGACTGATCGTGCCGGCCAATGCCGACGATCTGGCCAGCGTGCTGGTCAAGGAGCCGGGCGCCACTATCGTCGCGGGTTCGACCGATGTCGGCCTTTGGGTTACCAAGCACATGCGCGATATTGCGCCGGCGGTTTTCATCGGCAATCTCGATGGTCTGTGCGGGATTTCCGAGGACAAGGGCGTCGTCTCGATCGGCGCCGGTGTCACATATAGCGAAGCCTTCTCGACGCTGGCGAAGCGCATCCCGGCGCTCGGGCCGCTGTTCGACCGCATCGGCGGCGATCAGGTGCGCAACATGGGCACAATCGGCGGCAATATCGCCAATGGTTCGCCGATCGGCGACACGCCGCCGCCGCTGATCGCACTAGGTGCCCGCCTGACGCTGCGCCGCGGCGACAAGCGTCGAACGATCCCGCTCGAGGATTTTTTCATCGCCTATGGCAAGCAGGACCGGCAGCCCGGCGAATTCGTCGAGGCCGTGCATGTTCCGGTGCCGGGCAGCGAGACGAAATTTGCCGTCTACAAGATCACCAAGCGCCGCGACGAAGACATCACAGCAGCGCTAGGCGCGTTTTTCCTGAAGCTCGCCGGTGATGGCAAGGTGGCGGATGTGCGCATCGCCTATGGCGGCATGGCGGCAACGCCGAAGCGGGCCTTTGGCGTCGAAAAGGCATTGCTTGGCAGGCCCTGGACGGAAGCGACGGTGGAGGCGGCGATGGCCGCCTACGCCGGCGATTTCACCCCGCTGACCGACATGCGGGCAAGCGCCGAATACCGGGCGCTGGCGGCGCGCAACCTGCTGCTGCGCTTCTTTGCCGAAACCACAGGTACCCGGGCGCCGATCCAGGTATCACGGCACGAGGCGGCATGATGAACAAGCACGCCACGCCAAACCTGAAGGCGCAAAAAATCGCCGGCGGCGTCGCCACCGACCAACGCCATGATTCCGCGCACAAGCATGTCAGTGGCACGGCCGTCTATATCGACGACATGCCGGAACCGGCCGGCACGCTGCACGGCTGCCTTGGGCTTTCGACGGCGACGCATGCCACCATCACCAGCATGGACCTTTCGGCGGTGCGCGCCGCACCCGGCGTCATCGATGTGCTGACGGCGAGTGACGTGCCAGGCGAGAATGACATTTCGCCGACCGGCCGTCACGACGAGCCGGTGCTGGCCGACGGCAAGGTGCAATTTTCCGGCCAGCCGATCTTCTGCGTCATCGCGCAAACCCGCGAGCAGGCGCGCCGCGCGACGAGGCTGGCCAAGGTCGAATACAAGGAATTGCCGTTCGTCGCCGATGTCGCCGAGCTCGATCCCAGGAAAGACAAGCTGGTCACGCCGCCGCTGACGCTGAAGCGCGGTGATGCAGCGGCTGCAATTAAGGCGGCGCCGCGCCGGCTGAAGGGAAAAATGCGCATAGGCGGCCAGGAGCATTTCTATCTCGAAGGCCATATCGCCTTGGCCATTCCTGGCGAGGACCACGACGTCACCATCTATTCCTCGACCCAGCACCCGAGCGAAATCCAGCACATGGTCAGCCACGCGCTCGGTGTGCCGAGCCACGCGGTGACGGTGGAAATCCGCCGGATGGGCGGCGCTTTCGGTGGCAAGGAAACGCAAGGCAATCAGTTTGCGGCATTGGCTGCTATCGCCGCGAAGAAACATCATCGGGCCGTGAAAATCCGGCCCGACCGCGACGACGACATGATCGCCACCGGCAAACGCCACGATTTCCTCGTCGACTACGAGGTCGGCTTCGACGACGAGGGCAATATTCTGGGCGTAGATTTCATGTTCGCGGCGCGTTGCGGCTTCTCGGCCGACCTCTCCGGCCCGGTCACCGACCGCGCGCTGTTCCATTGCGACAACACCTATTTCTGGCCGGCGGTGCACGCGCAATCGGCGCCGCTCTACACCAATACGGTATCGAACACCGCCTTTCGCGGCTTCGGCGGTCCGCAAGGCATGGTCGGCGCCGAGCGCGTCATCGACGAAGTCGCGTTTGCCGTCGGCAGGGACCCGCTCGAAATCCGCAAGAAGAATTTCTACGGCACTAGCGACCGCAACATCACGCCCTACCACCAGACGGTCGAGGACAACATCATCCACCGCATCGTCGCCGAGCTGGAGGCGAGTTCCGACTATGCGAGGCGCCGCCGCACCATCGATGCTTTCAATGCCAACAGCCGCTTCATCAAGCGCGGACTGGCGCTGACGCCGGTCAAGTTCGGCATCTCGTTCACCGCCACCCATTACAACCAGGCCGGCGCGCTGGTGCATGTCTATACCGACGGTTCGGTGCATCTGAACCACGGCGGCACCGAGATGGGGCAGGGCCTCTATGTCAAGGTGGCGCAGGTTGTGGCGGAAGAGTTCCAGATCGACCTCGATCAGGTCAAGATCACCGCGACGACGACCGGCAAGGTGCCGAATACCTCGGCCACCGCCGCGTCTTCCGGCTCCGACCTCAACGGCATGGCGGCGCAGAATGCCGCCCGCCAGATCAAGGACCGGTTGATCAATTTTGCCGTCGAGAGATACCAGGTGCCGCGCGATCAGGTGCTGTTCCTGCCCAACCGCGTGCGCATCGGCAACCAGGAGATCGCCTTCGCCGATCTCGTCAGGCAGGCCTATATGGCGCGCATCCAGCTTTCGGCGGCGGGTTTTTACAAGACGCCGAAAATCCATTGGGACCGCGACAAGGGCGAGGGCCATCCCTTCTACTATTTCGCCTATGGAGCCGCGTGCTCGGAAGTCTCCGTCGACACGCTGACCGGCGAATATATCGTCGAGCGCACCGACATCCTGCACGAAACCGGCCGCTCGCTGAACCGCGCCATCGACCTCGGCCAGGTCGAGGGCGGCTTCATCCAGGGCATGGGCTGGCTGACGACGGAGGAACTGTGGTGGGACGACAAGGGGCGGCTGCGCACCCACGCGCCGTCGACCTACAAGATCCCGCTCGCGTCGGACCGGCCGAAGATTTTCAACGTCACTTTGGCCGACTGGGCGCAAGCGGGCGAGCCGACGGTGCACCGCTCCAAGGCGGTCGGGGAGCCGCCTTTCCCGCTCGCCATGTCGGTGCTGCATGCGCTGTCGGACGCTGTGGCGAGCGTTGCCAGCCACAAGATCTGCCCGCGTCTTGACCCGCCGGCGACGCCGGAGCGTGTGCTGATGGCGATCGAACGGCTGAAGCGGGAAGCCAGGACCGGCACTTGAATCCCGGAAAACGTGCAATTCAGGCCGAAAAACTCTATATTTCGCGATAGGGAACGCGAATGATGAACGCGAAAGTGCAGAGCCTGAAAGCCTTTCTTGCCGGTGCCGGCCGGGTCGCCTTGGTTGAGGTGGCTGGGACAAAAGGCTCGACGCCGCGCGAGACGGGTGCCCTCATGCTCGTCTCGGGATCGGCCACTTTCGGCACGATCGGCGGCGGCCAGCTCGAATATATGGCGATCGACAAAGCGCGGCAGATGCTTTTCTCCCCCCTTGAGGGGGAGATGGCCGCGAAGCGGCCAGAGGGGGTCGTCTCAGAAGGTACCGCCAGCGCGTCGAGCACTGCCGCGGCGACCCCACCCGACGGCTTCGCCGCCACCCTCCCCTCAAGGGGGAGGGATATCCGCGCCACCCTCGACATCGCGCTAGGCCCTGAGATCGGCCAGTGCTGCGGCGGCAGGGTCGAGCTGCTGATCCGGCTGGTTGACCCCGCCCTTGAAGCCAAGCTTGTTGCGGCGGCGGAGGCCGAGGAGGCGCAACTGCCGCATGTCTACATCTTCGGCGGCGGCCATGTCGGCCATGCGCTGGCCTCGGCGGTGGCTTTGCTGCCGGTGCATGTCGTCGTTGTCGAGACGCGAGCCGAGGCGCTGGAGGGCATGCCGGATACGGTCGAAACCAAGCTGACGCCGATGCCTGAGGCAATGGTGCGCGAAGCCCCGGCTGGATCCGCCTTCGTCGTCCTTACCCATGACCACGCGCTGGATTTCCTGATCGTCGCCGAGGCGCTGAAACGCCGCGATGCCGTCTATGTCGGCATGATCGGTTCCAGGACCAAGAAGGCGACGTTCCGGAACTGGTTCCTGAAATCGGCGGACGGAAGCGAGGCGGAATTTGCCCGCCTCGTCTCGCCGATCGGCGGCGATGCGGTCAAGGACAAGCGCCCACAGGTGATCGCCGCACTCGCCACGGCCGAAATCATGACGGCGTTGGCCGCTCACGCGATAACACCGGCAGCGCCGTCCAAAGCCCGTCGCGGCAAGGAGATGGCCGGCTGACGTTTCCTTCTATTCCTTTTCCTGTGTGTGCGCCTCCAGGAACCACAGTAATTTGTCGAGCGAGCGCGAATAGGCGGTGAAGATGTCGGCAGTGTCGGCGTCGCCCGCACCTGCCGCCTCGTCAATCGCCGCGCGTGCCCGCTTGGCGGTTGCGGCATACCGGTCGATCAGCGCCGCCAGGTGATCCCGGGTCTTGTGGATGTCGGTCGGATAGGCCTCGAGCATAGTCGCCTTCGAGACCTCCTGCGAGGTGCCGAGCGCCGTGCCGCCGAGCTGTACGGCGCGCTCGGCAATGGTGTCGACATGGCCGTCGATCTCCTCGCGGAACGTGTCGAGCATCGCGTGAATGGCGATGAATTGCGGTCCCTTGACGTTCCAGTGCGCCTGCTTGGTGATCAAGGCCAGATCGATGGCGTCGGCGAGGCGGGCATTGAGAAGGTCGATACACTCTTTCTTGGCATTGGATTGCAGGTCGTTGCGGGTGGCGATGGCATCCATGATCGGCTCCTGTGGCGGTTGCGTCCGCGTGGTTTGAAGAGGGCGAAGTCTGTGGAAGGTCAATCGAACATGCGCGCAGACGCCCTCATCGCCGCGGCACAGCATCCCAAAACGGCGATGTCCGGCTTTCGTTCCGCTCGTCGTTTTACGCCGGCCTTTTCAAGCCCAGATGGTCGCGCAGCGTGCTGCCTTCATAGTCCGTGCGAAACAGCCCGCGCCGTTGCAGCTCCGGCACGACTAGTGTGGCAAAGGCTTCGAGTTCGCCGGGAAAATAGGATGGCATGACGTTGAAACCATCTGCCGCGCCGCCCTCGAAGCGTGCCTCGAGCTGGTCGGCGATCTGGGCCGGCGTTCCGACGACGCGCCAATGGCCGCGCGCGCCCGCGAAATGACGGGCAAGCTGGCGAATGGACAGCTTGTCGCGGCGTGATTGCTCGATGACGAGCGCCTGCCGGCTCTGCATGCCTTCGCTGGCCGGCAGCTCGGGCAGCGGTCCGTCGATGGGATAGCGCGCGAGATCGGATATGCTGAGATAGCTGGAAAGCAGCGCGACACCGACATCGTCCGGGATCAGCTCCTGCAGTTCATCATGTTTTGCCCGGGCTTCCGCTTCGCTTGCCGCGACGACCGGCGCGACGCCGGGCATGATCTTGACGTCCTCCGGCTCGCGCCCATGGGCCGCCAGCCGTCCCTTGAGGCCGTCGTAGAAGGCCTTCGCCTCCTCGAATGTCTGCGCCGCCGTGAACACCACATCGGCGGTCCGGGCGGCGAGATCGCGGCCCTCGTCCGACGCTCCTGCCTGAACCATGACCGGCGCACCTTGTGGCGAGCGCGGCAGATCGAGCGGGTCGCGCACCGAAAAACTTCTGCCTTCGTGTCCACCCTGGCCTCGCCAAAGGCCGGTAATCACGGCAGCGAATTCGCGCGCGCGTTCGTAGCGGTCCGCATGTGGGCGCAGTCCTGTCGAGCCGAAATTGGCGGCCTCGATCTGGCTCGCCGAAGTGACGAGGTTCCAGCCGGCTCGGCCACCGCTCAGATGGTCGAGCGACAGGAAGGTCCGCGCCAGTCCGTAAGGCTCGTTATAGCTCGTCGACGCCGTGGAGACGAGGCCGATGCGCTCCGTCTGGACGGCGAGCGCGGCAAGCAGGCTTATCGGCTCGAAGCCGATCGAGCGCGACGTTTGGCTGGCGATGTTGACATTGGCCTCGCGCACGCCGGCGGCGTCCTCGCAGAAGATCATGTCGAACTTGGCTGCTTCCGCCGTCCGCGCCAGCTGGATGTAATGGTCGATGTCGAGGCCGGCCGTGACATGCGCCTGCGGATGGCGCCAGGCGGCGATGTGATGGCCTGTCGCCCACAGGAAGACGCCGAGCTTCATCTGGCCTCGACCGGCGCTCATTGCCGATCCTCCCCGGCGAGCCCGAGATGGGCGCGCAGTGTCGCCGCGCTGTAGCCGGACCGGACAAGGCCGCGGCGGCGAAGCTCCGGCAGCACGAGACCGATGAAATCGTCGAGCGCCGACGTGAGCGGCGTGGCGATGTTGAAACCGTCGCAGGCTTTCGAGCGAAAGCACTCTTCGAGCTTGTCCGCAAACAGGTCCGGTGCGGCGGTTATTTCGGCGCTGACGGTAACGTTCATCAGCACTTTCAGCGCCTCCGGCCTGCGCCCGAAGGCAAGCGCACGGCGCTTCAGATCGCCAGCCTTCGCCGGCCCGATCGATGGCCCATCCAGCAGGACGACATCGGCGGTGCGTGCGGCGATATCCATGGCGGGCTCGGACAGGCCGGACATGACCAGCACCGGCGTGTCCTGCGGCGACCGCGCCACGTTGAGCGGCCCGCGCACGGAAAAATATTCGCCCTTGTGGTCGAGAAGGTGCATCTTCTCGGGATCGAAGAAGCGGCCGCCAACTTTGTCGAACAGCAGCGCGTCTGCGTCCCAGCCTTTCCACAAGCCTTGCACGATGCCGATGAATTCATCGGCGCGCAGGCGGAAATCGTCGCCGGAAAACCCTTCCGGTCGGCTGAAATTGGCCGCCTCGCGCGGGTCGGGCATCAGGCTCGCGTTCCAGCCGGCGCGGCCATGGCTGATAATATCGAGCGAAGCGAAACGGCGCGCGAGATTGTAGGGCTGGTGGGCGACCGTCGAGGCCGCGGCGACGAGGCCAATCCTGCTTGTCAGCGTCGCCAGGGCCGCCGCCAAGGTCGTTGCTTCGAAGCGCATTTGCCGGTTCAGCCCGCCTGCAACCGGCGCGGAATCGCCGAGCAACACCATGTCCAGACCGGCCGCTTCGGCTTCTTGCACGAACCGCGTCAGCAGACTGAAGTCCGGGCCGGCGTCGGGCGGATGGGAAGGGGCGGCTTCCGGAGACAGTGAAACGGCGAGACACATTGTGGCGCCGTTGGCCATCGCTTTTCCCTGTTGAGCGAGATTCCTTGGGCATTATCTCGTCGGCTGGACGGAAAGCAACCGGCCAGCGGGCGATCATTTGCCGGCCAGAATATCCCTGATCAGCCGTTGGCAGCGCTCGGCCATGAAATCGAGCAGCAGCCGCACCTTCGGATCCTGCAGCTTTTTGTGCGGGTAGACGGCGGCGAACTGCACCGGCGTCGGCGGCGTGTTGCTCAGGATCACCTTCAGCCGCTGGTCGCGGATAAACGGCTCGACCTCGAAGCGCGGCTTATTGATGATGCCGCGGCCGGACAGCGCCCAGCCGGTCAGCACGTCGCCATCATCGGTATCGTAGGGGCCGTGCACCTCAAACTTTTGCGGCCCATTCGGCGTCTGCAGCGTCCAGACATATTCGCGCGCGCCGGAATAGCGCAGCATCAGGCAATCGTGTTTCTTGCCGATCAACTCCTGCGGCTCGGTCGGCTCACCGCGCACGTCCAGATATTGCGGAGCCGCTACCAGCACGCGCTCGCATTCCATGATGCCGCGCATCCTGAGGCTGGAATCCTCGATGATGCCCAGCCGGAAGGCAACATCGATGCCTTCCTTCATGATATCGACATTGTGATCGGAAAGCCGGAGCCGCACCTCGATATCTGGGTACCTGTCGTGGAAATCCGGGATGCCGGATGCCACCAGCCGCCGCCCGAGGCCGAGCGGCGCTGTCACCTTTATGGTGCCGCGCGGCTGGCCGGATAACGCGCTGACCGCCGCTTCCGCCTCGGTGACCGCCTCCAGCACCTGCTTGGCGCCGGAGTAGAACACCGTGCCGTGCTCGGTCGGCATCAATTGCCGCGTCGTACGGTTGAACAGCCTGACGCCCAGGTGCTTCTCGAGCTCCTTGATCCGGTTGGAAGCGACCGCCGGCGAAATGCGCATGTCGCGCCCAGCCGCCGACAAATTGCCGAGCTCGACGACGCGGACAAAAACGGCGATATTGTCGAGATAGGCCATGCGGCTTCCGTGGCTCTCATGTGGCTGCGTATGATCAGCCTAGTATTTTCCAATTTTTTTTGAAAGTCATCGTGCGTCTCGGCCCTTTCCGTTTGCGCTCCAGTCCGTAAAGTCAGTCGATCGGCAGGGACGGTTTTTCATGATGGATTTCGCGATATTCTGGGATTGGCTGAGTTTCGCCGTGCGCTGGCTGCACGTCGTTACCGGCATCGCCTGGATTGGATCGTCCTTTTATTTCGTCGCGCTCGACCTCGGGCTGCGCCAGCGTCCGGGCATGCCTGCCGGAGCCTTCGGCGAGGAATGGCAGGTGCATGGTGGCGGCTTCTACCACGTGCAGAAATATCTGGTGGCACCGGCTGAAATGCCCGAGCACCTGACCTGGTTCAAATGGGAATCCTACGCCACCTGGCTGTCAGGCTTCGCCATGCTGTGCGTCGTCTACTATGCCGGGGCGGACCTGTTCCTGATCGATCCCAATGTGCTTGCGATGTCGGTGCCTACAGGCATCCTGCTGTCGCTGGCGACGATCGGTGTCGGCTGGGTGGTCTACGATCTCTTGTGCCGTTCGCCGCTCGGCAACAGCGACACCGGCCTGATGCTGGTGCTGTATGGGGTGCTGGTATTCATGGCCTGGGGGCTGACCCACCTGTTCACCGGCCGCGCTGCCTTCCTGCATCTTGGCGCCATCACCGCAACGATCATGTCGGCGAATGTCTTCATGGTCATTATCCCCAACCAGAAGATCGTCGTCGCCGACCTGATCGCCGGCCGTAAGCCCGATCCGAAATACGGCAAGATCGCCAAGCAGCGCTCGCTGCACAACAATTACCTGACGCTGCCGGTTTTGTTCCTGATGCTGTCGAACCATTATCCGCTGGCGTTCGGGACAGAGTTCAACTGGGTCATCGCCTCGCTGGTGTTCATCATCGGCGTGCTGATCCGGCACTATTTCAACACCAGGCATGCGCGCAAAGGCAATCCGACCTGGACCTGGCTGGCGGCGGCCGTCCTGTTCGTCCTCATCATCTGGCTGTCGACGGTGCCGAAACTGCTGACCGGCGAGGTCAAAACGTCCTCGGCGGCACAGGTCTACGTCGCCTCGGCGCATTTTCCCGCCGTGCGTGATACGGTGCTTGGCCGCTGTTCGATGTGCCACGCGGCCGAGCCGTCCTACGAGGGCATTTACCACGCGCCGAAGGGCGTGATGCTCGATACCGATGCCGGCATCGCCGAGCACGCCGGCGAGATCTACCTGCAGGCCGGGCGCAGCCACGCCATGCCGCCCGCCAACGTCACCCAGATCACCGACAAGGAACGGGCGCTGCTGGTGGCATGGTTCGAAGGCGCGGGGAAATAGCATGACCAGCACGCTGCTGCGCGGCCGCACGCTGTCGTTTTTGCGCTGGCCCGAAACCATCGACGACCATTCCGCCTGGCGCTACGAGCAAGATGGCGGCTTGCTGCTCCGCGACGGCAGGATCGTTGCCGCGGGCGCCTATGCCGAGATCGAAAAAAAGGCGGGCGAGGGAACAAAAAAGATCGACCATAGGCCGCATCTGCTGCTGCCCGGGTTCATCGATGCGCACGCGCATTTTCCGCAGATGCAGGTCATCGCTTCCTTCGGCGCCGAGCTGCTTGACTGGCTGAACACCTACACTTTTCCGGAAGAGGCAAAATTCCAGGACGCCCAGCATGGCCGCCGTATCGCCAGGCTGTTCCTGGATGAAGTATTGCGGCATGGCACGACGACAGTCGCGGCCTATTGCTCGGTACACAAGGAATCTGCCGAAGCGTTCTTTGCCGAGTCGCACGACCGCAACATGCTCAACATCGCCGGCAAGGTGATGATGGACCGCAACGCGCCGGACGGCGTGCTCGACACGCCGCAATCGGGCTATGACGACAGCAAGACGTTGATCGATGAGTGGCACGGCAAGGGGCGCCAGCACTATGCCATCACGCCGCGCTTCGCCATCACCTCGTCGCCCGAGCAATTGGAGATGGCGGGCGCGCTCTGCCGCGAATATCCTGATCTGCACATGCAGACGCATCTGTCGGAAAACCACGCGGAGATCGCCTTCACACAGCGATTGTACCCGCAGACGCGGGACTATACCGATGTCTATGAGCGCTATGGGCTGCTCGGGCGCAGAAGCCTGTTCGGCCATTGCATCCACCTGTCGGAACGCGAGGCGGATGCGCTTTCCGATAGCGGCTCGGTGGCGGTGTTCTGCCCGACCTCCAACCTGTTTCTCGGCTCGGGCCTGTTCGATTATCAGCGCTATCGTCGCCGCGAGAAGCCGCTTCGCATCGCCGCCGCCACCGATGTCGGCGGTGGCACCAACTATTCGATGCTGCGCACCATGGACGAGGGCTACAAGGTGATCGCGCTGAACGGCGAGAAGCTCAATCCGTTCCAGTCCTTCTGGCAACTGACCCGCGGCAATGCCGAGGCGCTGTCGCTTGTGGAAAAGATCGGCACCCTGGAGGAAGGCAGCGACGCCGATATCATCGTGCTCGACGCCCGCGCCACGCCGGCGATGCGGCTGCGGGTAGAGACGGCGGACACGCTCGCCGAGGAATTGTTTCTGCTGCAGACGCTCGGCGACGACCGCGCCGTGCGCGAGGTCTATGTCGCCGGCTGCGCGGCCAAGACGGATATGGCGGTTTAGCCGTCGTATGCGGCCGGCTTGACCGGGCGGCAGCCATCCGCCAAAGCAACAGGCGAGATTGACAGGGGAACGACATGGCCGTTGCGGACGACATCGCTCTGATCGAGAAACAGGAAGCCACGCTCGTTTTCTCCGCCTTCGACGAGGCTGTCGCTTTCGAGATCGGCACGGCGATCCACGACCGGGCCCTCGAGGAAAACCTGCCGATCATCGTCGATATCAGAACCTTCGACCGGCCGCTGTTCTATGCGGCAATGCCCGGCTCGAACGCTTCCAATCCGGACTGGGCGCGGCGCAAGATCAACGTCGTGCGGCGGTTCCTGAAAAGCACCTATCGCATGGTGCTGGAGCAGCAGCGCCCCGACCGCAGCTTCAAGCCTGGCGAGGGGCTGGACGTTGCCGACTACGTGCTGGCCGGTGGCGGCTTTCCCATCGCTGTCAAGGGCGCCGGCGTCATCGGCGTGATCGCCGTCTCCGGCCTGCCGGAGCGCGAGGACCACGGCGTGGTCGTCAATGCGCTTTGTGAGTATCTCGGCATAAATGCGCGCGAGCTGGCATTGCCGGCGGAAGCAAAATGACAGAGGTAGACCCCAAGCTCTTTCTCATCTCGATCTTCAACGCCGCTGTTGCCGCCGCCGATCCGCAGAGGACGATCAAGGATCATTTGCCGGCAAGGCCGAAGGGCCGCACCATCGTCATCGGTGCAGGAAAAGGCTCGGCGCAGATGGCGGCGGCTTTCGAGGAAGCGTGGGACGGGCCGATCGAGGGGCTGGTCGTCACACGCTACGGCTATGGCGCAGCCTGCCGGCGCATCGAGATCATCGAGGCAGCGCATCCGGTGCCGGATGCCGCGGGGCTCGAAGCTTCCCGACGGCTGCTCGAAAAAATCCAGGGACTGACTGCGGACGACCTTGTCGTGGCGCTCATTTCCGGCGGCGGTTCGGCGCTGCTGCCGTCACCTGCCGAAGGTCTGACGCTGGCCGATGAGATCGCCGTCAACGAGGCGCTGCTCGCCTCCGGCGCGCCGATCGCCGCGATGAACACCATCCGCAAACATCTTTCCTCGATCAAGGGCGGCAGGCTGGCGGCCGCTGCCTATCCAGCCAGGGTGGTGTCGCTGGTGGTCTCCGACATTCCGGGCGATAACCCGGCGCTGGTCGCTTCTGGTCCGACCGTGCCGGATATAAGCAGCCGTGAGGACGCATTGGCGTCGATCGCTGCCTATGGCATGAGCCTGCCGGCTTCGGTCATGGCGCATATCAATTCGCCGGCGGCCGATGCACCGCGTCCGGACGACTCGCGTTTTTCGCGCAACGAGGTACATCTGATCGCCTCGGCCGGCGTATCGCTGGAAGCGGCTGCGGCCGAGGCCAGGCACCAAGGTATCGAAGCGGTCATCCTCTCCGATTCCATCGAGGGCGAGGCGCGTGAGGTCGGCGGCGTCCACGCCGCGATCGCGCGCGAAGTGGCGACGCGCAACCGGCCATTCGCAAAGCCGGTGCTGATCCTGTCGGGCGGCGAGACGACCGTGACCTTGCGCGCGAAAGGCAAGGGCGGCCGCAACTCTGAATTCCTGCTCGCCTTCGCCATCGGCATCAGCGGCATGGCGGGCGTCTACGCACTGGCCGCCGACACCGACGGCATAGACGGTTCGGAAGACAATGCCGGCGCCTTCGCCGACGGCTCGACAGTGTCGCGGATGCATAAGGCGAGCGTCGACGCCAAGGCCATGCTTGCCGGCAACAACGCCTGGACGGCATTCAATGCCGTAGATGACCTTTTTGTACCCGGTCCGACCGGCACAAACGTCAACGATCTCCGGGCGATATTGATCAAATAGCTCAGGCGGCCATCAGCTTTTTCACCGCTCTCATATCCTGCAGGAACCGCTTGCGTTCTGCCTGCTTGTCCGCCGGCTCGCGAATGCGCAGGATGAAGGACGGGTGGATGGTGACGAAGACACGCAAGCCATCGTCGCGCTCTACGACCGCCCCGCGCATCTTCATGATCGGCACCACCTTGCCGAGCAGCGCCTGCGCCGCCGTTGCGCCGAGCGCTACCGCCAGATTGGGCTTGATCAGATCGATCTCCTTGTCGAGCCACCAGCGGCAAGCCTGCACCTCGCCGGCGTTGGGCTTGGAGTGGATGCGCCGCTTGCCGCGCGGCTCGAACTTGAAATGCTTGACCGCGTTGGTGACGTAGACTTTCAGCCGATCGACGCCGGCGTCATCCAGGATCGCGTCGAACACCTTGCCGGCCGGTCCGACGAAAGGCTTGCCCGCCAGATCCTCCTGGTCGCCCGGCTGTTCGCCGACGAAGATCACCTTGGCCCTGTCGGGACCTTCGCCGAAAACAGTCTGCGTGGCGTCGTGCCAAAGCGGACAACGGCGGCAGATTTTAGCCGTTTCGCGCAGTTCGGGAATCGTCCTGGCGTCGATTTCTGTCGTTTCCGGGGATTTGCCGGTCGGCAAGCGTCTTGCCTGCACTTTGGCATGGTGCGGCGTCGGGGTTGTCTGCATCTTGGCGATCATGACTAGGGCGGCCTTGTTCGCTCCTGCAATCAGACACGCAATGAGCAAAGCCTGCCGAAGGTTCCGCTGAAATTATTCGGCATGGGCCTTCACCAGCGGATGGCCGACGATGTGATGCCTACACCTCGTGCAGATACAGGTGATAATCCAGTTCGCTGACCGTGCGCGCCACGCGCAGATATTCCGACTGCTTGATCGCCACGAACGTCCGGTGCAGGTCTTCGCCCAATGCGCCCTTGAGGAAGGTCGACGCCCTTGCCGCCTCGATCGCCGCACGCCAGTCGACCGGCATCGTCGTGCGCGTGACGGCCGATTCGTAGCCATTGCCGGTGGTCTCGGGACCGGGATCGAGGCCTTCGTCGAGGCCCTTGACGATGCCTGCCAGCACCGTTGCTGCCACCAAATAAGGATTCGCGTCGACGCCGGATGGCCGGTGCTCGATGCGGCGGTTCTTGGCATCGCCGGCCGGCACACGCAGTGCCACCGAACGGTTGTTGACGCCCCAGGTCGGCGCCACCGGCGCATAGGATTGCGATACGAAGCGCCGCCATGAGTTGGCGTGCGGCGCAAAGACCAGCATCGATTCCGCCATCGTCTGGATCAGTCCGCCGAGGCCGCGCAGCAGCGGCAGCGACCAGCTTTCGCCGCCGGTTTCGGCAAAGACGTTCTTGCCGGCATCGTCCAGCAGCGAGACATGAAAATGCATGCCCGAGCCGGCATACTTCTCGATCGGCTTGGCCATGAAGCAAGCGGTGACACCATGACGGCGCGCCTGCGCCCGCACCAGCCGCTTGAGCATGACGAGATCGTCGGCCGCCCGCATCACGTCCTTGCGGTAGTTCAGCGTCAGCTCGTACTGGCCGGGCGCGTATTCCGAGATGACCGTCTCGGCTGGGATGCCCTGCACCTTGGCTGCGGCGTAGATGTCGGAAAACAGCGGCTCCATGCCGTGCAGATGGTCGACGGAATAGACCTCCGTCTTGGCCGAGCGGCGTCCGTCGAGCACCGCGTGCGCCGGCTGTACCTTGCCTTCGGCATCGCGCTCGTTGGCGAGCAGGAAGAATTCGAGCTCGAATGCGCCGGCCGGATGCAGGCCCTTGGCCGCGAGGATGTCTACCTGGCGGGCGAGCGCCAGGCGCGGGTCGGACGACATCGGCTGGCCATCGAGATGGTACATCGCCATCAGCACCTGGCCGCGCGGCGGCTGGGTGCCGAACAGCGGCACCAGTGTGCCGGGGATCGGCCACGCCCGCAGGTCGCCGTCGCCGGTCGTCCAGATCAGCCCGGTCTCGTGAACATCCTCGCCGGTGATGTCGAGGCCGAGGATCGAGATCGGCATGTGCCGGCCACCCTCGAAGATGCTCATCAACTCATGTCGGCGCACGATCTTGCCGCGCCCGACGCCATTGGCGTCGGTCAGCACGATGTCGAACGCCTCGATCTCGGGATGAGCGTCGAGAAAGGCCTGCGCCTCGGCAGGCGTCGAGCCCGAAGGGGATGCCGTGACCAGGTTCAAACTTTGCTTGGGCGCTTGTTTCATGCCGCAAGCTTGTCTCACGCCGTAAGCTTTGCCGCAACCGCGCCGAAGGCAGTGATTAGCCGGTTCACCTGGGCGGCGCTGGTCGCAGGAGAGATCAGCATCATGTTGTGGAAAGGTGCGATCAGCACGCCGCGATTGACCAGCGCGACATGGATTGCCGCTTCGAGCTCCGGTGCATGCGCAGCTTCCGCCTCGCCGCCATTCCTCAACGGGCCCGGTGCGCAGATGAACTCGACGCGGGCGCCGACGCGAGCAACATGCCAGGGCAGACGATAGCGATCGATGACGGCGGTCAGCCCGGCATCGAGCCGCCGCGCCAGATGGTCCATATGGCTGTAATTCGCGTCGGTCATGACATGTTCGAGCGTGGCGCGCATCGCCGCGAATTGCAGCGGATTGCCCGACAGCGTCGTCCCCATGCCGGAATAGCCGGGCTCCTTCCGGCTGATATAAGCGGCATAGCGGGCCGCAACGTCTTCGCTCATGCCCCAGACGCTCGCCGGTACGCCGCCGGCAATCGGCTTGCCGAGCACGAACAGGTCCGGCTCCAGCCCGTGTTTGCTGGTATAGCCGCCGGGACCGGTCGAGATCGTATGCGTCTCGTCGATTAGAAGCAGCGTGCCGGTCGCACGGGTGAGACGCCGCAAGCCATCGTGAAAGCCGGCTTCGGGCAGCACCATGCAGGAATTGGTCAGCACCGGCTCGGCGATGACGCAGGCGACATCGTTGCCCCGGAGTGCAGCGTCGAGCGCCGGCAGATCGTTGAATTCGACGACATCAGTTGCCCGCGTCAGGTCGCGGAACTCGCCGGCCAGTCCGGGTCGATTCACCGGTCTGCCGGCGACCAGCCGCACCATCGTCTCGTCGACCGAGCCATGATAGCAGCCGTTGAAGACCAGTATCTTCTCCCGGCCGGTAACGGCGCGGGCAACCCGCAGCGCGAAGCGGTTGGCATCGGTCGCCGTCGTCGCGATCTGCCACAACGGCAAACCGAAACGCTGCAGCAGCAGCGGCCCGATGACAAGCGCGTCCTCGGCAGGCAGCATGTAGGTCAGGCCGCGTCCGGCCTGCCTGCGGATGGCGCGTGCGACCGGCGGCGGCGAATGACCGAACATCGAACCGGTGTCGCCAAGGCAGAAATCGTCGAGCCGGTTGCCGTCGATATCTCTGATGATGGCGCCCCTGGCGCTATCGACGAGGATCGGGAACGGCGTCGGCCAGTCGTTCATCCAATGCATCGGCACGCCGCCGAAGAAGCCGGGCAGGCCATTGCCGATTTTCGCCATCGATTTCGGCCGCGCCCGGCGGAAGACTTCTGCCTCGGTCGCGCGCAACTTGGCGATCCGCGCCGGGCCGATGCCGCCGATGGAAGTCTTTGCATGGTTGATGACGTTCATGGCGGCCCTCTCAGTCGCACTTTAGACAATCGGCATCCGCCACCGCAATTGGCCGGGTGGCTGCCCTGTGTTGGGTCAGCGGTCATTTGAATGAAAACAGGCGCTTGACCGCGAGCCGCCTTCGGGCGCCAATGGCACTTCGGCTGGAGGGGACAAGATGGTGCGGGCGATCGTCTGCGCAGTAATGCTGCTGTCGTCGGTTGGTGCGGCTCTGGCGTCCGGCGGCATCTGGTGTTCCGCCGAGGATGCAGCCGTCAAATTTCAGGTCGGTGCCGGGGTCACCAGAGGCATGGGCGGGCCGACCTTCAATTTTAGCGGCGAGCTCGAAATTCTGGGCAGGCCGGCTGGCGACAGTCTGCGCAAGACGGTATTCGGGGATCAGAACCTCACGCAATATTGGCTCGACAACAAGGAATTGCGGCTGCTCGTCTACCACGAACGGCAGGTCGAAAACGCCTACGGCTATGTCGAACTGGCGATCCTGACCAAGGCCAGTGACGAAGGCGTCTATGACGGCCGCTATTTGCTCTCAATCTATGATGTTACGGCTGATGCCGAAAAGGACGGCAAACCGGATGAATTGACCGGCAAAGTATCTTGCGGAGCCGAGTAAGTAACAGGTTACGCCGAAATATCGATGACGCCGCAATCGCCCGCAGCGCTGCCAAAGGCGACGCGGCGCTCTTCCTTGTCCCACATCATCGAGGTGATGGCGCCCTTGCCCGGCCGGCGCAACAGCACTTCCCTGGCGTCGGCGAAGCGCACCGCCATCACCATGCCGTCATCATAGCCGATGGCAACGACGTCCTGGCTCGGGTGACAGGCGACGGAGGTGACCATCGCATTGCCGCGCGTGCCGAGTTCCAGCGGCGCCTTGCCCATCGGCCCGTCCTTGCCGGAAAACGGCCAGACGATCGCTGCCGGCGCGCCGGAACTCGCCAGCCATTTGCCCTTGGCGCTCCACGACAGGCTTTTGACCTTGCCGGGGTAGCCGGACATCCGCATGTGCTTGCCGTCGGCGAGCTTCCAGCCATGCAGCGCGTTTTCCTGCATCGTGGTGACGACGAAGCCGCCGTCCGGCGAGAAGGTGATGCCGGTGTGGGCGCCGGCCCATTCGAGCTCGACCGGCTTGCCGTCGGCGGCCGGGAAATGCAGCGTCGCGCCGTTGTAGCGGGCAACGCCGAAGCGCATGCCCTTGGGCGAGAAGGCAAGCCCCTCGACCGAGCGCGGATGCGAGAATTCCCTGGTTTTGCTGTCGGCAAAGCGCACATAGGCAATCTTGCCCGAAGCATAGGCAACAGCGCCTTGCGGCCCGGCGGCGACGCTGGTGATCCATTTTTTGCCCGCGGCCGCCAATTCCGCAGTATTGCCGCCTGCGGTCACGGCAAAGATCTTGCCGTCCTCACCACCGGTGATCAGCCGGTCGTTTGCCGCATCATGGAAGGCGGCGAGCATTCCGTCATTGGCCTGCACCGTCTTGTGGCCGTGGTCGAGCCGATGGATTGTGCCGTCAGCCAGCGCAAAATGCGGCACGTCACCGAGGAATACGGCGGCGAGGCAGTGGCCTTCGAGATCGAGCGGGGCGACTGTCGGCATGAGAGATCATTCCGTTTGAGATTTCTGCTGCCTCACCCTTAAGGGGTTGAGCTGCGGGTCTCAACCCGTGCTTCGGATCGTCGTGAGGAGAGACCGCCAGCGTTGCGGGCTGCTCCTTCTCTCACAAGGGGAGAAGGAAGAAAGGGCAGCTAAATCAAGCGGCCTGGCAGGCCTCGAAGCTTGTCTTCAGCCGCTCGGCGTCGAGTTCGCGGCCGATGAACACCAGCCGGCTCTCGTGCTTCTCGCCGTCCTTCCAGGCGCGCTGGTGGTCGCCCTCGATGATCATGTGCACGCCCTGGATGACATAGCGCTCGTCATCGCCCTTCAGCGCGATGATCCCTTTCAGCCGCAGGATGTTCGGGCCTTCCATCTGGGTGACCTTCTCGATCCACGGGAAGAACTTTTTCGGGTCCATCTCGCCGCCGCGCAGCGACACCGACTGCACCGTCACGTCATGGATGTCGGAAGCGTGCGCATGATGATGATGCCCGTCATGATCGTGGTGATCATGGCCGTCGTGATCATGGTGGTGATGGTCGTGATCGTCATGCGCCTCGAGGAAGTGCGGATCGTTCTCCAGCGCCCGGGACAGGTCGAACGCTCCGCGATCGAGCACCTCGGACAGCGCCACGCTGGCGCGAGTGGTGCGATGGATTCGTGCCGCCGGGTTGATGGCGCGGATCGTCGCCTCCACCTTGCTCAGCTCTTCGGGGGTGACCAGATCGGTCTTGTTGAGCACGACGACATCGGCAAAGGCGATCTGGTCCTCGGCCTCGCGGGAATCCTTGAGGCGCAGCGGCAGGTGCTTGGCGTCGACCAGCGCCACCACGGCATCGAGCCTGGTCTTGGAACGCACGTCGTCGTCCATGAAGAAGGTTTGCGCTACCGGCACGGGATCGGCGAGGCCTGTGGTCTCGACGACGATGGCGTCGAAGCGGCCGGGCCTGCGCATCAGGCCTTCGACGACGCGGATCAGGTCGCCGCGCACGGTGCAGCAGACGCAGCCATTGTTCATCTCGTAGATTTCCTCGTCGGATTCCACGATCAGCTCGTTGTCGATGCCGATCTCGCCGAATTCATTGACGATGACGGCGTAGCGCTTGCCATGGTTTTCCGAAAGGATGCGGTTGAGCAGTGTCGTCTTGCCGGCGCCGAGATAGCCGGTGAGGACGGTTACGGGGATCTGCGTCTGTGCGTCGCTCATATTGTGCCTCGAATAGGGATTGTCGGCTCCATATAGGATGTGTGCTCGGCTTTTGCACGAGGCAAACCGGTGGACCAAAGAGAGGCTGGTATTGCCGAACTTTCCTCACATTGCCGAACTTTCATTGGCGCGTTGGCGGTACGGGCTTAGATAGGCAAAGGGCCATTCACGGGGGCTGTTCGCATTGAAGAGACGCCAGATGTCCGACAAGTCCTCGCCACTAAGCCGTCGGCAGGCGCTCCGTCTCGTTGCGGTTACCGCTGGCGGCATATTCCTGCCCGCCGGTGCAAGGGCCGGGCAGGTTTCGCCCTATGCCGGGCTTGCTTTGTTCGAAGCCGGTGCCGGCGTCTGCGCCATCACGCCCGAGGTCACCGAAGGGCCGTTCTATTTCGACCCGAAGCTTGAACGCACCGACGTCACCGAGGGCAAGAAGGGCATCGCCCTCAATGTGCGGCTGCAACTCGTCGACGCCGCCTGCCGGCCGCTTCCCGGCGCACGCGTCGATATCTGGCATTGCGACGCCCAGGGCGCCTATTCCGGCTATCCCGGGCAGGGCGACGGGCAGGATATCGACACGTCCGGCCAGAGCTTTCTCCGCGGCTGGCAGAGAACCGATGAAAGCGGCATTGCTTCTTTCGCCACCATCTATCCCGGCTGGTATCGCGGCCGCACCACCCACATCCATTTCAAGATCTTCCCCGATGACCGCTCGGTGATGACTGGCCAGATGTTCTTCCCCGACAGCCTCAGCGAGCAGATATTCGCCACCGTCGCGCCCTATAACGACCGTCCCGGCAAACGCGACACATCGAACGCGCGGGACGGCATTGCGCGGCAGGCCGGGCCGCTGTCGCAGGCAGCGCTGCGGGAAATGGCGGACGCTTTTCAGGCCTTGATGGTGGTCGCGGTGAAGGCTGGTTGAGAACGCCTCGTCATGTCCCCATCCAGCCATTGCGGAAAGTCGTTTGTCATCTAACTGAAATAAACATCTGGCATTAGCCACGGCGAACACCGCGAAGCTTGCCGGCAAAGCTATTTTCCCAGCCGGAATGTTTTCGATCGTCATTGCCAATCGGCGGCCTGCTTCTATGCTGCCCGCACCGGTTCGGCCGAGGAGGGATGAGCATGGCCAAGGCGGACAAGACTGCAACAATGAGCCGGCTGCATTCGGCGGCGCGGCTGGCGCGGACGGCGCTCGCCGCCCGGCTTCTGGCGCATGGCTTCTATGCCGGCCAGGACCAGATCATGCTGGCGCTCGACCGCGAGGACGGGCAGACGCCCGGCAATCTTGCCGGCCGCCTCGGCGTGCGTCCACCGACCATCACCAAGACCATCAACCGGCTGCAGGCGCAGGGTTTTCTGGAAAAGCGCGCCTCGTCCGCCGATGCCCGCCAGGCGCATATCTTCCTCACCGATACCGGCCGCGAAATCATCCATGCCATCGAGAAATCGGTGAAGAAGACCGAAAAGCAGGCATTGAAGGGTCTCGACAAGAAGGATCAGAAAGCGCTGTTCAAGCTGCTTGCCCGTGTCGAGGCGAACCTGTCGAACGGCGAAATGGTGCTCCCCGATGACGAACTGGACATCGAAGACAAGATGCTTGAATAACTCACGCGTTCGCCACTGACGGCCGTCGCGTGAGTGCCGACCAGCGTCCCGGTGTGACGCCGAACGCCTTTTTGAAATGCCGATTGAAATGGCTTTGGTCACTGAAGCCGGCTGCGATGGCGATTTGCGCCAGTGGCTCGTCGGCTTCGATCATCCGACGGGCTCGTTGAAGCCGGCGCATCAGCAGGAACCGGTGCGGGCTGGTGGAGAAGGTGGCGCGGAAATGCCGCGACAGGGCATAACGGTCCAATCCGGTGATCGCCTCCAATTCATCCGAACGTACAATCCGCGCGACATTTTCCTCCAGATAGTCGCGCACCAGGCTGGCGGCGCGCCACGCAGTTTTCGCTACCGGTTTCGCCGGCTGACCGGCGTGCCGGGCCAGGCTTTGCATAAGCTGCGTCATGAAATCGACGACAAACAGCTCGTCCAGTTCCTGATTCAGCGGCCCGAGCGCCGAAAGCAGCGTCGCCCGGAGATCGCGGTCTGTCACCACGGCATTCCCGACGAATGGCAGTGATCCGCCGCCGAGACAATCGAGCATCAGGGACGGCTCCAAATAGAGCATTCTGTATCGCAAGCCGTCTTCAGTGCCGGCACCGCCATCGTGCAGTTCGTCGGGATGAAGGATAATGATCTGGCCAGGCAAGCTCTGACGCGTTTGGCCGCGATAGCGGAAGCGCTGCACGCCATAAAGCGTCACCCCGATCGCATAGGTGTCGTGGCGATGGAGATCGAAGGCGTTGCCGTGGAACCGGGCCTCGATGCGTTCCATGCCGGCAGCACGGGGTGCCGGTACGATGCAGTTTTCGGCTGCATCCACGCACAAACGTCCAAGACCCTGAAAGGCTTCCCCGTCTAGACCGTGCGGCATCGCTTCACTCGCAGCCTCGGATTGGCCCCCCTTTTCGGATTGGAAACTGTCGCATGTTCGATACGAAATTTGCAATCGTGCTCAAGGATGATCTTCCCGTCTGGCAAAAGCTCAACGTCACCGCCTTTCTGACCAGCGGCATTGTCGCGCAGTTTCCCGACATTATCGGCGAGCCCTACTGTGATCGCGCCGGCAATATCTACAACCCGCTGTCGATCCAGCCGGTCATCGTGCTTTCGGCGGACGGCCAGACGCTCGGCGCGATCCAGCGGCGGGCGCTGGAGCGTGGTGTGACGGTTTCGCTCTATGTCGAGGAAATGTTTTCGACTGGGTATGATCTGGCCAACCGTGCCGTCTTTGCCGAATTTGCGCCGGAGGATGCCAAGGTGGTCGGCATCGCGCTTCGCGCCGAAAAGAAGCTCGTCGACAAGATCACCAAGGGCGCCCGCATGCACGCCTGAGTCGTCGGCCACTAGGTCGGCCACCAAAACAAAAAACTGAGCCTGTCGGCGGCTGTCGTTGTGCCAGCCTGTTTTGGCTTGCCCGCAGGCGACAATTGCCGCATTGGTGAGGGACTGCCTTGCTTCCCGTCCGGCCTGAAATTGAATGCTCCCCCAAGACATGACGAAAGCGCGACATCGCCGGCGGCGATCCTGTGCATGCTTTCCGTCTACGTGTTTTTCACCTTTCTCGACACCAGCAGCAAATACCTTGTGCTGGCCGGCGTCTCGGCGCTGATCGTCGCCTGGACCCGCTTCGCGGTCCATGTGCTGATCGTCGGCGTCTTTCTGCGTGGATGGCGCGAGCCGCTGCGCTTTCGTCCTGCCAACCTGCCGGCGCATCTCACGCGCGGTCTGCTCCTGTTCGGATCGACGATATGCAACATTCTCGCGCTGCGGACGCTGCAGCTGGCGGAAACCACCTCGATCTACTTCTTCGGCCCGATGGTGATCACTGCGCTTGCCGGTCCGTTGCTCGGCGAATGGGCCGGCTGGCGGCGCTGGCTGGCGATCATGGGCGGCTTTGTCGGCGTCCTCATCATCACCCGACCGGGCGTCGGGGTTTTTGGCGTCGGCCATCTCTTTGCGCTCGGCTCGATGCTATCGAACAGTTTCTACGTCATCATGACGCGCCGCATGTCGACGACGGAAACCTCGGAAAGCCTCATCCTGTTTTCGGCGCTGGCGCCGGCTGTGCTGCTGCTGCCGACACTGCCGTTTTCGCTTTCGCTGCCGCAGGATGGCTGGCACTGGTTCATATTGCTGATGCTTGGCGTTTTCGGCGCCCTTGGCCATTGGCTACTTGTGCAGGCCTATCGCCTTGCCACCACCACGGCCCTGGCCCCCTATCCCTATTCGCAGATGATCTGGATGATCGTCTCCGGCTTGATCGTCTTCAACCAGTTTCCCGATCGCTGGACACTGGCCGGTGCCACAGTGATCGTCGCCAGCGGCCTCTACATCGTCCACCGCGAGCACCGGCTTCGCTTGCGCAACCGCACGACGCTGGACGCGGAGACGGAAGCGCTGGCAAAAAAACTTTGATTTGCTCGGGATCGATGGCATAAGAGCCGGCCTTTAAACAGTTTAAATTGCTTCGGGAGCGCAGGGCGCTGGCACAGAAGATCAAGCTTTCGACCATCGCGGATGCGCTCGGCGTGTCCACGGCCACGGTCTCGCTGGCCTTGCGCGACAGCCCGCTGGTCGCCGGCGGCACCCGCGATCGCATCAAGGAACATGCACGCGCCATCGGCTATATCTACAACCGCCGCGCCGCCAGCCTGCGCACCTCGCGCTCAGGAATAGTCGGTGTCGTCGTCCACGACATCATGAACCCGTTCTTTGCCGAGATACTGCGTTCGATCGAGAGCGAACTCGACCGCAGCCGCCAGACCTTCATCCTGTCGAACCATTACGACCAGCTCGAGAAACAACGCACCTTCATCGACACGCTTCTGCAACTCGGCGCTGACGGCGTCATCATGTCGCCGGCCATCGGCACGCCGCCCGAAGACATCATCATGGCCGAGGAGAACGGTCTCCCTGCAGTGCTGATTGCACGCACCGTCGAAGGTGCCGACGTGCCGGTGTTTCGCGGCGACGATGCCTACGGCACCGGGCTTGCCACCAATCATCTGATCTCGCTTGGCCACAAGCGCATCGCAATGATCGGCGGTACTGATCAGACGTCGACCGGCCGCGACCGCTATCAGGGATATGTCAACGCCATGGAGGCGGCGGGGCTTGAGGTCAGGCCGTCATGGCGCATTGCCGGCCCGCGCACCAAGCAGGCCGGCTTCGAGGCTGCCGGGCAGTTCCTGGCGCTGAAGGACAGGCCGACGGCGGCGTGCTGCTGGAACGACCTCGTCGCCATCGGACTGATGAACGGCATTGCGCGCGCTGGTCTGGTGCCGGGCATCGACATCTCGGTTACCGGCTATGACGACCTCGAGGAGGCGGCGATCGCGACGCCGGCGTTGACCACCGTGTGGAACGGCCAGCGCGAGGTTGGCCGCCGGGCCGCCAGCGCGCTGCTCGACAAACTCAACGGACAGACGGTGCGGCCGTCGCAGGAACTGATCAAGCCGGAACTGCATGTGCGCCAGTCGACCGGCAAACCGGTGGAACGTGCATGACAAAAACCGAACAGCAAGCTGTCGCCATTCTGGTGCCGGGCCAGTTCAACGATCATGCGGTCGGCCGCATCGACGCGGCGTTCTGCCGCGTCCAGACCGAACGCGCCGATCCGTCGCTGGTCACCGATCAGATGCGTCGTACGGTGCGCGGCATAGCCGCCTTTGGCGGCATAAGCGCCGCGTTGATGGATGCGCTGCCTAAGCTCGAGATCATCGCCAATTTCGGCGTCGGCTATGATTCTGTCGATGTCCGCCACGCCGCACGGCGCGGCATCATGGTCACCAACACCCCGGACGTGCTCACCGAGGAGGTCGCCGATACGGCGCTCGGCCTGTTGATCAATACCATCCGCGAACTGCCGCGCGCCGAGGCCTGGCTGCGCGACGGAAGTTGGCTGCGCAAAGGCAATTATCCGCTGAGCCGACTGACTCTGCGCGGTCGCCATGTCGGCATCTTCGGCATGGGCCGCATCGGCCTCGCCATTGCCCGCCGGCTCGACGCTTTCGGGCTGCCCATCGCCTACCACAACCGGCGCTGCGTCGAAGGCCTGTCCTATGACTATCACCCGACGCTGAAAGGTCTCGCCGAGGCGGTCGACACACTGATCTCGGTGGCGCCCGGCGGGGCCTCGACGGAAAAGGCCGTCAATGCCGAAATCCTCTCGGCCCTTGGGCCGAACGGCGTCTTCGTCAATATCGGCCGGGGCAGTACGGTCGACGAACCAGCCCTTGCCGCCGCACTTGCCAGCGGCAGCATCGCCGCTGCCGGGCTAGACGTCTTTGCCGACGAGCCGAATGTGCCGGCGGCGTTGCTTGCCGCGCCCAACACCTCGCTTTTGCCGCATGTCGGCTCGGCCTCGCAGCACACCCGCCGCGCCATGGCGGACCTGTGCGTCGACAATCTGGTTTCGTGGTTTTCGCAGCGCAAGGCGCTGACGCCGGTGCCGGAGACGGCAAACGTCAAGGCGAGGCTGTGACCGCCATTTTATTGTTAACTTCAGCTTAACCCCTGGGAATCATTCTGAGCCCTTCGCAGTGTCTGTCCGCCTGACAGCACATGACAGCAAAATGAAGCGCGCCTCCCTGATCTCTTCGAACGCGGCGCGCCTGAAATGCGCGGAGAACCAGGATGAAGACGCTTCCCGCATTAATGGCAGTCGCTGCGCTGTTCGGCAGCGCCCAACTGTTTTACGCCGGTAGCGGTGAAAGCCGTGCAGCCAGTGAGGCACCACCTTCATCCGGCAACTACAGGCTGGTAGCCCATGGCGACGAGGCGTCTTGTGCGGTCAGCCGCGGCGCCGAGATTTCGCAAGGCCTGTCGCTGTTGACCGTCGCCGCAAATTGCCGCCGGGTGTTGCCCGGCGTCGAGCAGGCGAAGTTCTGGCGAGAGCAGGATGACGGCACGGTCACCTTCAGCGCCAACGGTACCGATCCGATCGTCATGTTCTCAGTCGCCGACGGCGATGGTTACGAATCCTACGCGCCGGCGCTACCGCTGCTGACGCTGGCGTCGACCGGCAACTGACGAGCGCTATTCTGCCGCGGCGCGCGACGCGGATTTTGCGGCAGCATGCAGGCGCACCGCATCGCCAAATGCGCGAAATATCTTTAACGAGATGCTGTCCGATTTGACCCAGTATTCGGGATGCCACTGGACGCCGACGGCGAAAGCCCGTGCATCGCGCACCGAAACCGCCTCGACAGTGCCATCGGCGGCGACCGCTTCGACCTGCAGCTTCGGGCCAAGCCGGTCGATGGCCTGGCGATGCACCGAATTGACCATGACGTCGCCGGCGCCGAAGACCCCGGCCAGGCAGCTGCCGGGTTTTATCGACACGCTCTGGCGGATGGCGAAGCGTTCGTCCTGATTGTCGCTTGCCGGCGCACGATGATCGAGCGAACCGGCGCGTTCCTGGATTTCGGTGGCCAGCGTGCCACCCAGCGCCACATTCATCTCCTGGATGCCGCGGCAGATGGCGAGCAACGGCACCCCGCGCTCCACCGCCCGGCGGATCAGCGGCAACGTCGTCGCGTCGCGGGCGGGGTCGTAAGGACCATTAGCTTCGCTGGCGTCACCGCCATAGAGCGAGGGATGAACGTTCGATTTGGAACCGGTGACCATGACGCCGTCGACGGCGGAAAGCAGTTCATCGAAGTCGAGCCGGTCGCCGAAGGACGGTACCAGCAGCGGGAACACGCCTGCACCCGAAAGCGCCGCTTCGAGATATTGCTGTGGCGCGGCATGCCAGGTGTAATTGTCGAACTGGCGGACGTCGGTCGATATGGCGACGAGCGGCTGGTGCATTTGGTCCGGATCCCATCGGGTGCAACGAATTATCTGCCTGCAAAATAGGCGATCCGAAGGCGCATTTCCATGGCAAGTTTCGGCGTGTCGCGTAGGCCAGTTAATCGACCTTAGACTATAGTTGCAAGATCTGCCCCAACGCCGTGAATTTCCCCGAAATGCGCCACTCAAACCGGGCTGCCGCGCTGGACTCGACTCCTTGCCTGTGTATTGTCGGCTCGAAGCCGATCCGGGCGCCGATGTGTCCCGAATGTCGGTCAGTGGATCCAAAAGGGAGGAACTTCATGGATCGTCGTTCGTTCATCCGCAAGGCCGGCACCGCCGGTGTTGGCGCCGCGGCCGCTGCCGCGACACTTGCCGCGCCGGCCATCGCCCAGTCCAATCCGAAAGTGACCTGGCGGCTGGCGTCGTCCTTCCCGAAGTCGCTCGACACGATCTATGGCGGTGCCGAAGTGTTTTCCAAGATGCTGTCGGAGGCCACCGACGGCAACTTCCAGGTCCAGGTCTTCGCCGCCGGCGAACTCGTTCCCGGCCTGCAGGCCGCCGATGCCACCACTGCCGGCACCGTCGAGGCCTGCCATACTGTGGCATACTATTACTGGGGCAAGGACCCGACCTGGGCGCTGGGAGCGGCGGTTCCGTTTTCGCTCAACGCGCGCGGCATAAACGCCTGGCACTATCATGGCGGCGGCATCGACCTGTTCAACGAGTTCCTGGCGACGCAGGGTCTGTTCGGGCTGCCGGGCGGCAATACCGGCGTGCAGATGGGCGGCTGGTTCCGCAAGGAGATCAAAACGGTCGCCGACCTTTCCGGCCTCAAGATGCGTATCGGTGGTTTTGCCGGCAAAGTGGTGCAAAGGCTCGGCGTGGTTCCTCAGCAGATCGCCGGCGGCGACATTTATCCGGCGCTGGAAAAAGGCACGATCGATGCCGCCGAATGGGTCGGCCCCTACGACGACGAGAAGCTCGGCTTCTACAAGGTTGCGCCCTATTACTACTATCCCGGCTGGTGGGAAGGTGGACCGACCGTCCACTTGATGTTCAACAAGGCGAAATACGACGAACTTTCGCCGGCTTACAAGTCGCTGGTGCATACTGCCGCTCAAGCGGCCGACGCCAACATGCTGCAGAAATACGACTATCTCAATCCGGCGGCGGTTAAGCGGCTGGTTGCCGGCGGCGCCAAGTTGAGCCCGTTCAGCCAGGAGATCATGGCCGCCTGCTTCGAAAAGGCCAACGAGGTCTATGCCGAGATGGAAGCCTCGAACGCGCCGTTCAAGAAGATCTGGGACTCAATCAAGGCGTTCCGCAAGGAGCATTATCTCTGGGCGCAGGTGGCCGAGTACAACTACGACACTTTCATGATGGTCCAGCAGCGCAACAGCAAGCTCTGAATCTTGCTGCTCTGCGGCGCCGGCGTTCCTTCGGGACGCTGGCGCCGCAGTGCATCTCGTTTGCGATCAGCCGGGCATTACCAGGACCTTGACCTCACCGGGCGCCGGCGGGTTGGCAATGATCGCCACCGCCTCGTCGAGGCTGACCTGCCGCGATATAAGCCGATCTACCTCGATCGCCCCCGAGGCGATAAGATCGGCGGCCCGGCGATGGGTAAAGGGGTTGAGGAAGGAGCCCAGGACCTTCAACTCGCGGAACAGCAGGTCGAACGGTTCGAACGCCGCTTTCATGCCTCGCGGCATCACGCCGACGATGACAACTGTGCCGCCCGCTTTGGCCAGCCGTAGCGACTGCTCGACGGTGTCTTTCACGCCGGCGCATTCGAACACCACGTCGACTCCGCCCGGCATCAAACCCGACCGGCCGACGATCGCTTCGGTGACGTCGGAAGCGCTGGGATCGACCGTCGCCGTTGCGCCAAGTTGCTCGGCTAGAGCCCGCCGCGAGGCCTGACGCGTCGACAAGATGATGGTCGTCGCACCGGCGAGCTTTGCCAGTTGAACGGTGAGCAAGCCGATCACGCCGCCGCCGAGCACGGCAACCGACGAGCCTGGTTTGATCGCGGCAAGGTCCACGCCATGCAGACAGCAACCGAGCGGCTCGCAGAACGCACCATGCGTCGGCGCCAGATTGTCTGGCAAAACGAAGGCCTGTTTCTGCGGCAGGACAAGATATTCGGCAAAGCCGCCATCGCGATGGATGCCGATGGCGCGCAAATTACCGCAGAGATTGACCCGGCCCGCTTGACAATGCGCACAGCGCCCGCAGGCAATATTGGGGTCGCCGGTAACGCGGTCGCCCACGGAAAAGCCGGATACGGCAGGTCCGATCGCCTCGACGATGCCGGAGAACTCATGCCCGAGCGTCACCGGCGGCGTGCACGGGAATTCACCATGGAAAAGATGCCTGTCGGTGCCGCAGACGCCGCACGCCTCGATCCGCACCAGCAGCTCGTCTGGCCCGGCGGTCGGTTTCTCGACCTCGCACATGGCGAGGCGGCCCACTCGCTCCAGTCGCACCGCCTTCATGGCTACCGGGCCTTCCTCAGTTGAAACTAGGTGGTTGCGACAGATCGACTGCCGGCGCCGCCGGTTTCGCGGGCGGCTTTTCGTCGAAGCTCGGCGGCTGCGACAAATCCGGTGTGGAAGGTGAGGCCGGGGCAGTGCCGCCGTTGGCCGGCGGCGCGCCAAGCGGCGACAAGCCGATGCCAGGCGTCTCCGGCACCTGGTAGTTGATGGTGCCCGGATCGACGACGGTGCCTTTGTAGTGCATCACCATCTGCGGGAAGGCGATGGTCAGGCCGATCATGATGACCTGGATGCAGACGAAGGGCACCGCGCCCCAATAGATCTGCCCTGTGGTGACCGGCGCGATCTGCTTGCCGCTGAGCCGGTCGAGATAGGGCACGCGCGCGGCGACCGAGCGCAGATAAAACAGCGCGAAGCCGAAGGGCGGATGCATGAAGGAGGTCTGCATGTTGACGCCCAAAAGCACGCCGAACCAGATCAAGTCGATGCCGAGCTTATCGGCCGCCGGTGCCAAAAGCGGCACGATGATGAAGGCAAGTTCGAAAAAGTCGAGGAAGAAGGCGAGCACGAAGACGAGGATGTTGACGCCAATCAGGAAACCGACCTCACCGCCCGGCAGCGACGTCAACAGGTGCTCGACCCAGATGTGGCCATTGACCCCGTAGAAGGTCAGCGAGAACACCCGCGCGCCGATCAGGATGAACAGAACGAAGGACGACAGCCTGGTCGTCGAGGCCAGCGCCTGCTTGACCACGTCGAGTGACAGCCGCCCCTTCATCGCCGCCATTGCCAGCGCGCCGACGGCGCCCATGGCGCCGCCTTCCGTCGGCGTGGCGATGCCAAGGAAGATTGTGCCCAGCACCAGGAAGATCAGCGCCAGCGGCGGGATCAGCACGATGATCACCTGCTGCGCCAGCCTGGACATCAGGTTGATCTTCAGGCGCTGGTCGATGATCGCCACGACATAGATGAAGATGACGCCAATACTGGCGCCGAGGATATCGGCGTTGCCGCCATGGTTCGGCGCGAGGTAGCGATACGCCGCATAGGAAACCACCACCGCCGCCAGCAGCGCCGCCAGCAGCGACAGCACGCCATGGCCCAGCGTGCGGGCCTCCAGCGGCAGGGCCGGCATCGACTTCGGCCGGAAGATCGACATGAGCAGGATGTAGAGCATGTAGATGCCGGTCAAAATGAGCCCGGGGATCAGCGCGCCCTTGTACATATCGCCGACCGAGCGGCCGAGCTGGTCGGCCAGGACGATCAGCACCAGCGACGGCGGGATGATCTGGGCGAGCGTCCCGGACGCGGCAATGACGCCGGATGCCAGCCGCCGGTCGTAGCCGTAGCGCAGCATGATCGGCAGCGAAATCAGCCCCATGGCGATGACGGAAGCCGCCACCACGCCGGTCGTCGCGGCAAGCAGAGCGCCGACGAAAATCACGGCATAGGCCAAGCCACCACGGACCGGTCCGAACAACTGGCCGATCGTGTCGAGCAGGTCTTCGGCCATGCCGGATCGTTCGAGCACGATGCCCATGAAGGTGAAGAACGGGATCGCCAGCAGCGTATCGTTCGACATCACCCGGCTGCCATAGAAATTATCCGGCAACGCGTGCAGCAACGGCCAGGCGAGATTGATCGAGCCGCCCGAATAGGGCGACAGCAGTACGCCGATGAAGAAGAACATCAGACCGTTGGCGGCGAGCGAGAAGGCGACGGGGTAGCCGATCAGCAGGAAGACGATCAGCGAGGCGAACATGATCGGCGCCATGTTCTGGGCGATGAACTCGATCACGAGCGCACCTCTTCGACGAGCGCCTTGGCTTCGAGTTCGGCCTGCTCATGCACCGATATGAACGGAGTGGGATCGTCCATCCGACCGCGCATGATGGCGATCTTCTTGATGATTTCGGAAATGCCCTGCAGCGCGAGCAGGAAAAAGCCGACCAGCAGGATCGCCTTCGCCGGCCAGATGATCAGCCCGCCGGAATTGTTCGACATCTCGCCGCTGCGATACGACAGCGACACATAGGGAACGAAATAGACCACCATCAACGTCACGAACGGCATCAGGAAGAAGACGTGACCGAAAAGGTCGATCCAGTGCTGCACGCGGCGCGAGAACATGCCGTAGACGATATCGATGCGGATATGGTCGTTCTGCTTCAGAGTGTAGGCGGCGGCCAGCATGAAGGCGGCGCCGAACAGATACCATTGCAATTCCAGCCAGGCGTTCGAGGACATGTCGAACACCTTGCGGATGACGGCGTTGGCGGCGCTTACCAGGATTGCCAGCAGGATCAGCCACGAAACCCATTTGCCGATGAATTCGTTCAAACGGTCGATGGTTCTGGAAAGAGCGAGAAGCCCTGCCATGCATTCCTCCCTTGTGTCAGAGCACGCCGGTTCCCTGTCCGTCGCGTCGCTGTGGACCAACGGTATGCAGTGCGTGGTTCGGCGGGTCAACATGGGACAGCCCGCATAAACACAGTTGCGAGGTGACGCCCGGCAAAATGCTGCCTCGTCGTTTGCATGTCCAAGGACATGCGGCGCTTTCATCCAACCAAAGTCGGATGCGGCTCAGGCGATCTTCTGTTGGTCGCGGCCGGAGCCGATCAGCACAAGCATGGCGACGAGGAACAGGTACATCCAGCCGTCCCGCCATTCGAGCGGGAAATAACCGGCCCATAGCGATTCGGCCATGCCGAAAGCGGCGGCGCCCAGTGCCGCCCGCAAAGGCGAGAGATAGCCGCCCACTGCGGTTACGAACAGGATCTTCAACCCGTAGACCAACCCTGTGCCGAAGCTGATGTTTCCGTAGTAGAAGGCGGCGAGCACGCCAGCCAATGCCGCGCAAAGCCCGCCGAAAAGCACCGCACGCCGGAACACCGCGCGGACATCGACACCGCACATCGCAGCGGCCTTGGGATCGTCGGATACGGCACGCCAGCTTCGGCCGAAGCTGGAATGTGTGAACCCCCACGCAGCCAGCGCAATAGCCGCCAGCACGGCGGCGCAATCGAGCAATTGGATCAGCGTCAACGTCGCCTTGAAGCTGGCATTCTGCGCGAAGACGATGGTCTGGGCCAGCATTGGCGGCAACCATAGGTCATGGGTATCGGCGGCGATGCGGCTGGCTTCCGACAAGACCAGCAATATGCCGAGCGTCGTCACCACGATGGCGTTGGGCGAGCGGTCGGCCAGCGGTTCGAAGATGCTTCGCGACAGGACATGGCTGAGCAGCGCCGCATAAAGGAATGCCGCAGCTACGCCGAGCGCAACCGATGCAAACAGCGTCAGCCACAGCGCCTGATAGCCGAACGCCGCGGTGAGGATCATCGTATGCCCGCAAAAGGCGAACAGCGCGCCATAGGCAAGATTGGTACGGTGCAGGATGCCGTTGGTCAGCACGTAGCCGAAGGCAAGCAATGCGTAGAGCGCGCCCGAATGCAGCCCGTTCAGAACCTGCTGGAAGAAATAGAGCATGCAAGACCCTCGATGCATGTCCCGCAATCGGGGCGGGGTTTGGGGCGGACGACATTCTCAATACGGCGATCGCCTCAGTGACGAGCGTTGCACCCGGAATCTAACTTGTCAAACGCGATTTATCGGTTAGATTCTCCATATGACAGTATCCTGGACTCCGCACCGCTTCACCGGTGGCATGCTGGCGCTCGACACGGCGAACACCGTCGTTTTGCGGAACGATCCAAAGGAAACCTTCGACCGTTTCGACGATCCGGCCGAGATCGCCCGCTTTGCCGAAGCGGCGAGTGGCTTTCGCGCCGCCGCGCGCGGCGGCCGGGGGGGGGTGGGGGCCGGGGCGGGAAAAGTAAGACCCCGGGGGGGGGTGGGGCGGGGGGCGCACCATCGGCTGTTTCGCGGCGCGGTATCGAAAGGTGCGATCGACACCGCCGACATGCCTGAGTTCCTGGAAGCCTGCGCCGATGGCCTCGCCCATGGCCACACCGAAATCGGCACGCCCGGGAAACCGTTCGGCGACCCGGCAAATCCGATCGCCTTCGAGGCGGCGCTTGCGGTCTCGGCGCTGTCGCTGCTGCGCAGCGACACCATCGCCAGGCTGAGGATATGTCCGAACTGCAGCTGGCTGTTTGTCGACCGAAGCCGCAATTCCAGCCGCCTCTGGTGCGACATGGCGGTGTGCGGCAACCGCCAGAAGGCAAACCGATACTATCGCCGCCGAACCGCGGCCAGGGAGGTCACCAATGTCTAAGAAATGTTCGCGCGCGATGATTGTCGTCGCGGCGTTGTTTGCGGCGGCCGCGCTCGGCGCCTGCCGTGATTCCGGCAAGGACCAGCTGTTCGCCATTTCCGGGAAGCTGTTCGAGTTCAACTACCGGCTGGGTATCGCCACCTATGTCATCACCCTCAATCCGCTGCGGCCGGTGGGTGAGGGGCAGGTCGCTGTGGTCTCCTTCCAGAACCCGGCCGGTGGTGATCCGATCATCGTCACCCAGAAAATATGGCCGAAGCTGCCGCATGTGACGCTCACCAGCCCGCCGCTCACCTGCGTTGTCAAGGACAAGCCCTATGCGGTGTCGATCCGCATCGAGGATTCCAGCGGCAAGTTGCTGCAGAGTTTCGAGACCACTCTGACGTCCTCGCTCGACCAGTCGGTCCTGCCCGACCGGCCTCTGGTGGTCGGGCCAGTCTACGAGCTCAACAAGGACTTGGCCGGCCATGTCGACGGCAAGCTGCCCGGTGAACCGAAGCCCAGCTGCCCAAAGGCTGCATGATGCGTCACCAGCGGCACCGACCGCCGCCGGAATTTTCGTGCTTGGCCATCCTCCCCGACAGGCGTTTCGTGGCGCCACACGGCCGCTCACGGATCGTTTGTTGCGGACCGCCTGGCACCTTCGATTTTGTTTGACCTCCCCGGCAAGGGAAGAAAGACTGTGGGCACTCGACTCCGACGTTGGCCGCGCACCTCTAGGCGCGACCTCCGCACAGGAAATGCCTGATGACGCTGCACAATGTCGCGCTCGACGACAAGTTCGACCTGGCAAAGGAGCGCATCTTCCTGTCGGGTGCCCAGGCAGTCATCCGCATGCTTCTGATGCAGCGCGAGCGCGACCGCCGGGCTGGCTTGAACACCGCCGGTTTCGTCTCCGGCTATCGCGGCTCGCCGCTCGGCGCCCTCGACATGCAGTTGTGGAAGGCCAGGAACCAGCTCGCTCAGTCGGACATCGTCTTCCAGCCCGGTCTCAACGAAGAGCTCGCCGCCACCGCCTGCTGGGGCTCGCAGCAGGCCGAATTGCTGGGCGAGGGTACCCATGACGGCGTTTTTTCAGTCTGGTATGGCAAGGGTCCGGGCGTCGACCGCTCCGGCGACGTGTTCCGCCACGCCAATCTCGCCGGGTCATCGAGACATGGCGGCGTGCTGGCCCTGATGGGTGACGACCACATGGCCGAATCCTCGACCAACGCGCATGCCACCGAGTTCCTGTTCGTCGACACCATGGTGCCGATCCTTAATCCGGCCGGCGTCCAGGAGATCATCGACTACGGCCTCTACGGCTTTGCCATGTCGCGTTTTGCCGGCACCTGGGCGGCGATCAAATGCGTCAAGGACAACATCGAATCGACGGCCTCGGTCGATGCCGCGCTCGACCGGCTAGATATCGTCATCCCGGACTTCGACATGCCGCCCGGCGGCCTCAACATCCGTAACGAGATCGACATGCTCGGCCAGGAGGAGCGGTTGCATGAATACAAGCGCGCCGCCGCTTCGGCCTTCATCCACGCCAATGGGCTGAATCGGATCGTCTATTCGGGCGGCAGCAGCGCCAAGCTTGGCATCGTCACCATCGGCAAGAGTTATCTCGACGTTCGCCAGGCGCTGGAGGATATCGGCATCGACGAAGCGGCCGCCAGTCGTATCGGTATCAGGCTGTTCAAGGTCGGCTGCCCGTGGCCGCTCGACCTGCAGCACATCGCCGACTTTGCTCGCGGCCTCGATACCATCGTCGTCGTCGAGGAGAAACGCTCGCTGATCGAGGTGCAACTGCGCGAGAACCTTTACGGCACTGCGACGCAGCCGGTCATCGTCGGCAAGAAGGACGAGCGCGGCGACTGGCTGTTCCCGGCCAAGGGCGCGCTCGACCCCAATGATATTGCCATCGCGCTCGGCGAGAGGATTTTGCGAACGATCGGCCCGTCGGAAGAAATCGCTGCGCGGGTGGCGAAGTTGCGCCAGTTCCAGGCGATGCTGGCCGACACGTCAGACATCGCCTCGCGCACGCCCTTCTTCTGCTCCGGCTGCCCGCACAATTCCTCGACCAAGGTGCCGGACGGCTCGCTTGCCGCCGCCGGAATCGGCTGTCATTTCATGGCGTTATGGATGGACCGCAACACCGTCGGCTTCACCGCCATGGGCGGCGAGGGCGCGCAGTGGGTCGGCCAGGCGCCGTTCTCGAAGCGCGAGCACATCTTCCAGAATCTGGGCGATGGCACTTACAACCACTCGGGTGTGCTGGCGATCCGCTTCGCGCTGTCGACCGACGCCAACATCACCTACAAGATCCTCTACAATGACGCCGTTGCGATGACCGGCGGGCAGCCGCACGAGGGCGGCCTGACGGTGGACATGATCGCCAGGCAGGTGCGCGCCGAGGGCGTCGAGCGCATCGCCATCGTCACCGACGAACCGGACAAATATACCGGCAAGGTGGAATTTCCCGCCGGCGCCACCATCCACCACCGCGACGATCTCGATCTCGTCCAGCGCGAGTTGCGTTCGGTCAAGGGCGTCTCGGTGCTGCTCTACGACCAGACCTGCGCCGCCGAGAAGCGCCGCCGCCGCAAGCGCGGCACCTTCCCCGATCCCGACAAGCGTATCTTCATCAACGAGCTGGTCTGCGAAGGCTGCGGCGATTGCGGCGTGCAGTCGAATTGCGTCTCGATCCAGCCGGTCGAGACCGAATTCGGCCGCAAGCGTAAGATCGACCAGTCGAGCTGCAACAAGGACTTCTCTTGTGTCAACGGTTTCTGCCCGTCCTTCGTCACCGTCCACGGCGCCAAAATCAGGAAAGCCGAAGGCATTGCCGGCGCGGCCGACCCGCTCGCGGGTGTGCCGGCGCCGGCGCAATTTGCGCTCGGTGAACAAGGCTGGGCGGCGATCATCGACGGTGTCGGCGGCACCGGCGTCGTCACCATAGGCGCGGTGCTAGGCATGGCCGCGCACCTGGAAGGCAAGGGCTGCGGCATGATCGACATGGCCGGCCTCGCCCAGAAGGGCGGCTCTGTGTTCACCCATGTCCGCATCGCCCGCACGCCGGACGACATCCACGCCATTCGCGTATCGGCCGGCAAGGCCGATCTCGTGCTTGGCTGCGATCTCGTCGTTTCGGGTGCCAAGAAGGTGTTGGCCGCGGTGCGCGAAGGCCATACCATCTTCCTCGTCAACACCGCCGAGATCATGCCGGGCGAGTTCGCCCGTTCGGCCGATTTCTCGCTGCCCGTCGAGCGGCTGAAGAAAGCGATAAGAACTGCCGCGGGCGACGGCAGGACGCATTTCTTCGACGCTACCCGCACCGCCACCGCGCTGTTCGGCAGCTCGCTTGGCGCCAACATGTTCATGCTCGGCTTCGCCTTCCAGCACGGCGGCTTGCCGCTGTCGGCGGAGGCGGTCGAGAAGGCGATCGAGCTCAACGGCGAGGCGGTAGCGATGAATATCGCGGCATTTCGCTGGGGCCGCCGCGCCGCCCACCAGCCGGATTTCGTCCGCAGCCTTCTCGCCCAGCCGGGCAAGGCCGCGCAGCATGCCGCAATTGCCGAGACGCTGGACGATATAATTGCTCGCCGCGTCGCCTTCCTGACCGCCTATCAGAACGCCGCCTATGGCAAGCGCTATGCCGACAGACTGGCGGCGCTGCGCAAGGCCGAAACCAATGCTGTGCCCGGTTCGACCGTGGTGACCGAGGCTGCCGCAAAGAACCTGTTCAAGCTGATGGCGATCAAGGACGAATACGAGGTAGCGCGGCTTTATACGGACGGCTCCTTTGCCGCAGAGCTCGCAAATCAGTTCCAGAGCTACGGCAAGCTTGAATTCCATCTCGCACCGCCGATCATGGGCAGGCGCGGCAGTGACGGCAAGCCGAAGAAATCGAGCTTTGGCCCGTGGATGATGAACGGGTTCCGCCTGCTGGCGGCGATGAAGGGCCTGCGCGGCACCGCTTTCGACCTGTTCGGCTACAGCGCAGAGAGGCGTATGGAGCGGGAGCTTCTTGCCCTCTATGAAGCCGACCTGGAGCTTGTCGCCGGCGCGCTGGCGCCGGGCAAGATCGAGGCCGCTGCCGCGCTTGTTTCGGTACCGGCGCTCATCCGCGGCTTTGGCCACGTCAAGCGGGCCAGTGCCGAAAAAGCCGCCGGCGAACGCCAGCGTCTGCTCGACCGCCTTTCGACGGCGCCGCTGCGGACGCAGCTTCAAGCCGCCGAATGATTCCGCACCGTGATACGCCTTGTTTACCTGAACTGTAGTTTCCCTGTTTCGTTGCGTCACCAATGGATGCCGGCAGGGCTCGAAACGCCGCTCTAAACCTTTCTTAAGGCCAATGTGACACTGCTGGGTTCCCCAGGGTTGGGATCCAGGCGTGAATCTGAGACGAAAAAACGAGATTCCGGTCGACGTTTACATTCCGTTCGTGGAAACGCTGTTTCGCGACGGGTTCACGCTGTCGATCGGCCTTGTTGCGCAGACACTCCTCGTCATCCTGGTCTATTGGAAGACCATGGACCTGGCGTATCTTCTCGTTGCCGCTGGGCTCATCATTGTCGGTACTCTGCGCCTTCGCAACATCCGGAAATACGGGCGACTTCCTTCCCCCACGACGTGGGAAGAAGCCCATGATCGTGAAAACGATTACATAATTTTCGGTTCGATGCATGGTTTCATGCTTGGCGCATTCTGTTTCGTCAGCATCTATCTGGCAAATGACAGCCACGACAACTATGCCGAAATAGCCTCTGTCTGCGTCACATTGGCATCGGTCACGTCGATTGCCGGCCGCAATTATGGGTCGCCGCGCATGGTCATGATTTTTATCATAACCACCACATGGCCCATATCGCTTGGCTTTATCCTGCGCGGCGATATCTACCACATCATCCTCGGTCTGATGTCGGCCCCCTTTCTGTTTGCGATCAAGCGGTTCGCCGACATCGTCCGCGAAGTGCTGTTTACCGCCCTGTCGGAGGAAAAGAAGGCGAACCGCATCGCGCAGCGTTTCAACCGCGCGCTCAACACCATGTCGCATGGCCTTGTCATGCTTGGCCCCGACGGCCGGGTGGCGGTGGCCAATGCCGAAGCCGCGCACCTGATGTCGCTCAAATCGGCCGATGCGCTGCTAGGCCGCTCGATCCACGGTCTGCTGATGCGCGGCGCTGCAGGCGGCATGCTGGCGCCGAAGGATTGCCGTTACATCGAAGCCCAGCTGACGCGTGCGTTGCGCGAGGGCCGCGACCGCAAGGTCCTGGTCTCGCTCACCAACGGCCAGCACTATGAATTTTCGGCGCGCGAAGGCAGCCAGGAACTGGGCGTCGTCACTTTCGAGGATGTGACCGCCCGGGTCGAGGCCGAAGACAAGATCCGCTTCATGGCGCGCTACGACAGTCTCACCGGCCTGCCCAACCGCGCCTACTTCCACGAGCTGGTGGTGGAAGCCATGGCCTCAGGGGATCCCGACCGTCTCTGCGGGCTGGTGGTGCTCGATCTCGATGATTTCAAGAGCGTCAACGACACGCTCGGCCATCCGGTCGGCGACGGATTGATCTACGCCGTTGCCGAGCGGCTGGCGGCAGTCGCTGGGCCAGGCATCACCGTCAGCCGCTTCGGCGGCGACGAGTTCATGATCTTCTTCGAGCGCATCGAGGATGAAAGCCACCTGACCGGCCAGGTTGATGAGATCTTTGTCAATCTGCAGGGCGAGGTCGATGTCGCCGGCCACGGATTACGCATCCAGGCCAGCGGCGGCGCGGTGCTGTCGCGGGTCAAGGATACCGACGTTGACGCCATGATCGTCAAAGCCGACCTTGCACTCTACAAGGCCAAGGAGCTTGGCAAGAACGGTTGGCGGCTGTTCGAGGCCTCCATGGATGCTGCCTTCCGCAGCCGTCAGCTGATGAAGGCGGACCTGCGCAGCGCTGTGGAAAATAACGAATTGCGGGTGGTCTATCAGCCGATCGTGACGATGAGCACGATGCGTATCGCCAGTTGCGAAGCGCTGTGCCGCTGGGATCATCCCGATCTCGGGCCGATTTCCCCCGGTATCTTCATTCCGCTGGCGGAGGAAATGGGGATTATTTCCGACATCAGCACCTTCGTCCTGCATGCGGCCTGCACGGAATGCGCCAAATGGCCGGCCCAGACCAGCGTGTCGGTCAATCTCTCGGCCAAGGATTTCCGCAACCGTGATGTCATCCAGAAGGTTCGCGACGCGCTGGCTGAATCCGGTCTCTCCGCTGGACGTCTGGAGATCGAGGTCACCGAGACGGCGCTGCTCGACGACAAGTCGCTGACACGCCAATATATCGAGGAGTTGAAGCGGCTCGGCGTGCGCATTGCGCTCGACGATTTCGGTACCGGGTATTCGAGCCTCAGCTATCTCCATAAACTGCCGCTCGACAAAATCAAAATCGACCGCTCGTTCCTGATCGATGTCACTCAGAACAGCCGGTCGCTCGAATTGCTCAAGGGCATCGTCAACCTGTCACGGCCGCTGGGACTTTCGGTTACCGTCGAAGGTGTCGAGACGTTCGAACAGCTCAAGATCCTAGCATTGCAGGTCAAGCCGGACCTGGTCCAGGGCTTTCTGTTCGGGTCGGCACTCAGCGCGTCCGGCATCGAGACGATGTCGAGCACCGTCTGGCCCTTCGCCAAGGACATCCAGACCGCAAGGAAGGCGCCGCGGCGCTGACTTCGCGCTGAAAAACCGCGTATTTTAGTATAATTTTATTAATTGTTAACCTTAACGGGCGGTAAACGAGCTCCTACTTATTTTCATCTTTACATCTCATGACCCGTCCGTAGTGTCGGCTGGTGGCGGTAATCGCGGGGAATAGAGTTCATGTGTGCCCAGTTGAGTTCGCTCGGCCATGCGGCGGGCGCTGGTGGGAAAGATGCGTCCGAGACCATGTCCAGCTTCGCGCAACATGTTTATGCGCTGCTTGACCGGACGGAGTACCGACGCTGTGAAAGCGGCGAGGACTTCGAAAGTATTTACAGGCTGCGCTACAATTCCTATCGGATGAACGATCTGGTGCCCGAGAATGCGTCCCGTCAGGTCCATGACGAATTTGACGAACTGCCCAATTGCCATACGTTCGGAATCTACATCGAGGGGCGGCTGGTCAGCACAATGCGCCTGCATAACGTGTCTGCTGATAACGCGACATCACCAGCGCTCAGCGTCTACAAGGACTTGTTGATGCCGCGTCTGGCAGCCGGCGAAGTCTTTATCGACCCGAGCCGTTTTGCCGTGGACGCCGAATGGTCACGGCTTTACCCGCAGATCCCGTATGTGACGCTGCGCCTTGCCGGCATGGCTTGCTTCCATTTCGGCGCGCCTTACTGCATATCCATGATCCGCGAGGACCATGCGGCTTTCTACAAGCGCATCTATCGGGCGCGACCGATCGGCGATGCGCGGCCCTATGCCGGCGTGATCAACTGTTTCGCGCTGCTTTATCAAGCCGATGTCCTGGCGATCAAGAACGAAACCTACGCTCGCTTTCCGTTCTTCCGTTCGACGCCGATGGAGCAGCGCATGTTGTTCGATACGCCCGGTGCCGGCGAACTCGCCCCCCTGACCATCCTGCCCACCGCCAAGTATTTTCGCGAAGCGGCCTGAACGAGCCATGGAGCCTTCCGGTCGCTTCGGCGTTCTGGGCAAGGGTGCTGGTGGTAGGTTGGCATGGCGACATCCGCCAAGCATCACTTCGACAGCGATCCGATCAAAGGAACCGATATGACCATTTCGACGCTCGCCCTTACCCCGCTTATCTCGCTGATCGCAGGCGTGCTGATCCTGGTGATGCCGCGGCTGCTCAATTATATCGTCGCCCTTTATCTGATCGTTGTCGGCCTGCTCGGTCTGTTCCCGCATCTCGCCGGCTAACGACATCGGCAATAGCGGACCTGCCATCCATTGGGATTGGTATCGCCGCGCTCCGCGCAGCGGCTTCAAGTTTTGCTTGAGATTGTTGGCTGCGGCGATGCGGCATTAGCGCCATTGCCCTTAACGCGGCTTTTCGCTATGTGCCTGAAAGATGTCTTCGAAGGGGTATTCCTATGGCTGAACACACGCCGACCGGTCCTGTCGAACTGGGCGCGAAGATGGACTATGCCGAGCATGATCGGACCTATGCAGGCTTCCTCAGGCTCGCGAAATACGGATCGCTCTTTTGCCTCGCCGTGCTTCTGGCCATGGCGTTCGGGTTCTTTGTGGGCGGCTTCTTCTCAGGAACTATCCTGTTCGTTCTGATCCTAGCCATCGGCGCCTTTATTCTCCGATAACTCCTCCAACCTTTGTCGAAGGCGCCCCCTGGGTCGGTCGGTGTCTTGCGGTAACAGGGTTCCGACCGAAAGGATCGTGCGGTGGGACAGACGGTTTTTATCCCTCGTGAGCTCGACGCAAGCGAGCCGCGTGTCGCGGCCTCGCCCGATACGGTGAAGCGGCTGGCGGCACTGGGTTTTGACGTGATTGTCGAAACCGGCGCCGGCACGGCGTCGCGCATTCCCGACGAGGAGTTCGCCCGGGTGGGCGCCGCGATCGGCAGGGCCGGCGATGCTGCCAAGGCCGATGTGGTGCTGAAGGTGCGCCGGCCGAGCGATGCCGAGCTGAAAGCGTATCGGCCGGGCACTGCCGTGATCGCGATCATGGATCCCTACGGCAACGATGCTGCGGTCGCAGCCCTTGCCAGGGCCGGTATTACTGCCTTCTCGATGGAGTTCATGCCGCGCATCACCCGGGCGCAATCGATGGACGTTCTATCCAGCCAGGCCAACCTCGCCGGCTATCAGGCGGTGATCGACGCGGCTGCCGAATATGACCGGGCGTTGCCGATGATGATGACGGCGGCTGGCACCGTACCGGCAGCGAAGGCGTTCGTCATGGGCGTCGGCGTCGCCGGCCTGCAGGCCATCGCCACCGCGCGCCGCCTCGGCGCCGTCGTCACCGCCACCGACGTACGCCCGGCCGCCAAGGAACAGGTCGCCTCGCTCGGCGCAAAATTCCTGGCCGTCGAGGACGAGGAGTTCAAGGCGGCGGAGACGGCCGGCGGCTACGCCAAGGAAATGTCCAGGGAATACCAGGCCAAGCAGGCGGCGCTGACCGCCGAGCACATCGCCAAGCAGGATATCGTCATCACCACGGCGCTGATTCCCGGCCGTCCGGCGCCGAAGCTGGTCTCGGCGGCAATGGTCGCCTCGATGAAGCCGGGCTCGGTGATCGTCGACCTCGCGGTCGAGCGCGGCGGCAATGTCGAGGGCGCCGAAGCCGGCAAGGTGGTGACCACGGCCAACGGGGTAAAGATCGTCGGCCATCTCAACGTTCCCGGTCGCGTCGCCGCCTCGGCCTCGCTTCTCTATGCCAGGAACCTCTATGCCTTCCTCGAGACGCTGGTCGACAAGACCACGAAGACGCTTGCCATCAACCACGACGACGAACTGGTCAAGGCGACGATGCTGACCGATGGCGGCAAGGTCGTGCATCCCGCCTTCGTCAGGGCTAAGCAGGAGCCGCCAAAGGGCCAACATGTCGAACCGCCGGCCATTCCGGCCAAGACGATGGTTGCCGAGGCTTCGGCGAAGCCGGCTGCGAAGAGGCCGGCCGCTTCGAGGAAGCCCAAGACCACCGGAGGGATCGCGTGATGGATCAGACCCTGCAGAAAGCCCTCGACCAGCTCGACCAGGCCACAGCTGCCGTGCGGCTCGCCGTGCAGAACCTTGCCGTCGCTCCCGGCACTGAGGCGGCCGGCGACGCCGCGTACGCGCTGTCCGGCGGCGCGATCGATCCCTTCGTCTTCCGCTTCGCCATTTTTGTCCTGGCGATCTTCGTCGGCTACTACGTCGTCTGGTCGGTGAC
>NZ_JBVVQK010000010.1:0-203937 GCF_055811175.1 Mesorhizobium sp. WSM4828
TGGTCAACGGATGAAACGTCAGCCAGGTTAAATCCGGCTTGTGCAATTTCCGTGCCTGATCCGCCTGACGTGTAATGCAGAGTGGTCATCCAATATTCCTTTTTCTGTTTCGACTGCGCCCTACCTACAGACAGCGTATATTAGCGCCAAATCACATACCGGCACGCGGTGTGAGAATCTTTGATCGTAAGTTGATAAACATCGCGACGTTCTCGCCGATAAGCCTTCGATGGGGTGTCAGGTCGCAAGAGAGTCTCGCGCCATGTGTCGGACCTGGCGTGCGCTATCTGGGGCGCGCATCGCCGCTCTTGAAGCTCCGGTCTAGCTTGAAGAAGGGCCTCGTCATGCCGGGTGCTGGGCATCGGCTTAGCCGTCAACGAAATCGGAAGCGGGACGCATCCAGTGTGCCGTACAGCCGTGCCAAGCCCCAGATGCTCCAGTGTTTCGCTATTAACGCGAATCTTTCTGGGACACCCGCCGAGAGCTTGCGATCATGATGTTCGTGCGGAAGAGGTTGGCCGGATTGGCTGCGAGGCTGGTGCAAGGCGACATATCCCGGACATCAGGGCGCGGACAAGCGGCTTGCGTACCGGCGTCTCGATGAAGCGCCAGACGAGAAAAGAGGCCAGAAGGACCCCGGCCAATACAGCGACGAATGCGGCGTCCTTCCCGACATGCGGCGCCAGCGCGTTAAGCGAAACATAGCCAATGTACTGATGCAAAAGATACAGCGGATAAGTCAACCCTCCGAGCATCATGACGGTCTTGGATGGAGCAATCATGGAGCGGAGCAGTATCGCGCCAGCGAAGACTCCGTAGACCACTAAATTGGCAGCGAGGAGGGCAGGATACGAAATGGCTGCGCCAAAGTGCTCCTGCATCCAGTTGTGAGAGAACATTATGGTCTGGCAAGACACCAGGAACGCGACGGCAAGAAGCAAGAACGCAGCCGGCGAACGACCCCTTGCAACGATGTCTTCCGCGAGGATGCCGGCGGCAAACAAAGGCGCATAGTTTGTAATAAAGAGAATGCGTATCACCGTGTTTCCAAAGAAGAACTCGTTGCTTGCCGAAATTGCGAGCCAGATGGCAGCGATGGGTATTTTCCAGCGCTGAAAGGCACCTGCAAAGATCAGCACCGCAACCCAGCCGTAGAACAGGATCTCGAGCATGATCGACCAATAGGCGCCATCCATGGATGGTCTGCCGAAGAGGCGGGCGAACATGGAAAGATTGGCTATATAGGTTGCAACATCAGTCGGGAAACGCTGGTCTTTGGCGACGACGAGAAAAACAAACGTCGCGGTCATGCAGACGAGGAATCCGGGGTAAAGCCGGGCGAAGCGGGCGACCGCGAATTCTTGCCAGCTTCGACCTTCGGCCGACCACGCGATGACGAAACCGCTGATCAGGAAAAACAGATTGACGCCGAGATAGCCATAGATGGCGTAAGGTGCTGCGGCAGGATATTCCACATCGAGACTTCCGGCGATCGCGCCGCCGAAAAGATAATGATAGAGTACGACCGCGAGGGCCGCAGCCAGGCGCAGCAGGTCGAGTGATGCCATGCGCGCCGGAATGGCCCTACCTGCCGGTTCCACAGCTACCTCCCGCAGCCGTTTCAGCTTTTGACAATCATCAGCGGCCTGATCCGCAATACCAGTGCTAAAGCGAAGACTGCAAACCGGCGGCGGGCCAAGCCTTTACCTTCTCAAGTACGAACAGCTGCTCGCAGGACAGGAACCGCAGGACGCTAAAAGAGCGTACCAGCTTGAGCCCCGCCGCCGCGAAATCCTGTCGTGCAACCGTGAGATTGACAGGATGAGGCGCCGACATCCTTCCGGTGATCATCTTCCGCAGCCTTAGCCGTATTCTCTGGAGGCGGGTGCCAAGGCCGTAGGATACGATCAGGCGACGGCTGGCAACGCGCGCGAGCTCAATGATAATGTCGCGCCTGAGATGTGGCGGGATAAGGTGAATGAGGCGAAGACAGACCACCGTATCAAAGCTTTCGTCGGCGAACGGAAGCTGCGTCACGTCACATCGGATGAATCCCCGAAAACCGGATTGACCTTCATATGCTGACTTAGCCAAGGCCATCATTTCCATTGAAATGTCTGCAGCCAGCACCCGACAATCATGCTGGCCCAGCACGCCGGCCAGCTTCCCGGTTCCGCATGGGATATCGAGCACCTGAGATGGAGGCGGGCTGCACCTCTCCAGCGCCTTGGCGATGCAGCGTTGTTCCCGTCGCGCAATGACGTATGACGCAACGGTGGACAGCTTCAACCGGCCTGCATAGCCGTTCAGGTACCAGCTCGCAAAACTCGGATCTTGATATCTCTGTTTTGTCGGGAGCTCATAGGCCGCGACTGCCGCGACCTTGGCGTTGTAATTGGCAGGTATAGCCGTATTTGCCGCTGCCGTCTGATGTGGCTCGAGGTTCTCGCTCATATGCCTGCTTTCATACGATTTCTCCTGCAGATGAGATCGAAGATTTTGTCCGACACGTTTATTGGATAGCCGACCAGGCTGCCCTATTGGCGATAGAGGGGATAAACGGCCAGTTGGCTGCGTCCATCACAGAGAAGGTTTCCAGAACGCTGGGTGTCTCGCATCCCTCGAACGGATGAGACATGGCGAACTCATGACTGCCGCGCCCTCGCGGAAGTGTGCAGGGGAATAGGGCTACTGCACAGCCCTGTCGGAGACGGAACGGTAAACGGACGGAAGGCAATCCGGAAGGGTAGTGACCCGAAACGCAATCCTTCCGTTCACGATTTTGGCGTCCGTCGATATCCCAACGTGACCACACCGTCATTCATACGGATGGCGCGGATTCCTGGCTCGTCGGCTAGACATCCCAGGAAGAGATGGGCGTTCGCTTCAGCAAATGGACATGACGTCACTGCCAGTAGGCTTCCCTCAGTCTGGATTAAAAGATGATCTTGGAGCTATTTGGGCCGTCCGGTGCTGGTAAGACGACGTTAGCGTCCGAGCTGGTGCACGTTTTGCGAGCTCAGGGCTACTGTGTTGTTTTGCAGACCGGTGACCGTCGACACCCGGTTAGAAGGGCCGCCTTCAAACTGGTTTCCGGCTTGCATTCAAAGTGGATCGGACAGCGTTCTCTCGGTGCAGAAGTGCTTAAGATTCTTCCACCCAAGAATGAGCTGTGGGCGGCTCGCCTGAACTGGCATCTTGAAGCTCTTCTTCAAGCTTGGCGCGCGGCAATAGCGTCCAATGACACGATCTCAATTTTTGACCAGGGTATGGTGCAATTCGTATGTTCACTGGTTTTGTTCAGCGGCATCACGGATCGTGAAAGGGTGTCGCGCGCGCTCGAGCTTCTACCCAAACCGGACCTGCTTGTCCGATTGCAGGCGCCAAGAGAAATTCTAGAGGTTCGGCTGAAGGAACGCCGGCGTAACCTCGGTATTATTCAGAAGTTCCTCGAAGTCGATCTGCAGAGCAGTCTTGATCATATTGACCACGTTAATCTCATTGAGGAACAACTTGGATCGTTTCCGGTGCCAACAACTTGCGTCGAAAGTTTAGATTCGAACGGGCTCACAGCCGCCACAGAAATGATAGCGCGTGGAGTAATCGACAAGTTCGGGGCGGCGCGGGCGAAATTTAAAAGAGTTGAAGCTTAGAGAGATGCGGTTCTTAAAGCGTCGATAAGAAGATATCCAATAAGACGGAAAATCGAATTATTGAGAAGAAACCGCGCGAGTTGACATGACATGCGCTTTTTTCGCTACCAGACTGCCTTGGCGTTGACGTTAGCTGCTGTCAGCGCGATATCGATAGTCATCCGCGGGGCGGTGAGTGGAGAGGACGTCGCATCGACAAAGTTCGTCGCGCCGGTAGCCACGGACCTGCCGGATTACCTGCACGCCGCGAAGGATGCGGCATTTGGCACAACTTTCACCCGAATAACCAAACCCGGAATGCTCGGCGCCGGCATCGCATGCGGGAGCAAATATTGCAGCCACCGCTATTCGAGCGCCCAGGCCTGGAATTCGGATCAGAGCCTTCTTGTCATCAGCAACGGCTGCGGCGGCTTATGCTTCCTGGATGGGCGCACCTACGCTCCGCTTTTTCGCCGTGTTCGATCGATCGAATGCGAATGGCACCCTCGCGATCCCGACCTGATGATCTGCGTCGGCGGCCGGAAAATTTCGACCTGGGCGCCACGCACCAACCATGAGGAGGTCCTGTTTGTTTCGACTGACGGCAGCAAGCTCCAGTTCGGGCCATATAAAGGCAATCCAAGCCGTGACGGCAGCCGTATTGCCGTACGCGCGGTTCGCCGGGACGGCAAAGCGGTGGTCTTTGCCTACGATCTCAAACAGCGGCGGAAATTTCCGGAAATCGATCTAGCACAGCTTGTCGGGGCCAACGGCGCCTGCTCAATCTCGCCGCTTGGCGTCAACATCTTATGCATTCAGAACCTGAAAGACGACACTCAACAGACGTTCATCTTTTCTGTTGACGGCGTTCTGCGCCAGAAATGGACTGAGCATCATCGGCCTGGCCATGGCGACATGACCGTCGATGCCGACGGCAGCGAAATCTATGTGGGGATCAGTAAGTCCGATCCGGACATATACCAGGTGATCAAGCGAAGGCTGTCAGATGGGAAAGTCACCTCGCTCATGAGATATGGTGAAGCACAGCATGCGTCGCTCAGGTCGCTGGACAGACCCGGTTGGGTGTTCCTTAGCTATTCGGGCAATCCGGACGAAGTATCGAAATATCCGGCTTGGGCGCCATATGCACGGGAAGTCATCGCGTTGCGCATCGACGGCAGCGGAGAGGTCCGGCGCATTGTGCAGACGAACAACGTTCCATTCGACTACTGGAGTGAGACCCACGCCTCGCCGTCCCCGGACGGTTCACAGGTGATCTGGTCAAGCAATTGGGGAGTACCCGGCGGCCCGGTTTACGATTTCGTCGCCCGTATTGACTGGCCGGAAGGATCAGACACTGGCTCGAGAGCATTAGCCGCGAGCGGTCTTCAATAACGAAACCTTCCGGTTGCCTATGGCGATATCGCCGATCGTGCTTGCTCCATTCACGCTTTTAACGCCTCACGTTCAACTTCGCCGACATACGGGTCCGTTCATGTCGATTCATTCAAACGGACGACGACAGTGGCCAAGCCTCCACCTAGCGTGATTGTGCAGTTTGCAAGGCTTATGACACTTGCCGGAATCCTACGAATTACAGCGATGACGTCGGGTGACGGCTTGTATCGCGAAGGGCGCTCGCGTCGGAGCTCACTGTTGATGTCGCGGCCGAGAAAGGAATAGCAGATGGATTCGGATAAGCGAGCCGAAGAGAATGCCTCGTTCAACTCTGAGTTGTTAGAATGGCTGGTATGCCCAATGACCAAGTGCTCACTTGCCTGGGATTCGGATCGCGATGAACTCGTTTCGAAGAGCGCAGGACTTGCCTATCCGGTTCGCGACGGCATTCCAATCCTGCTAGCCTCGGAGGCACGGACGATCACCTCCCGCGTGGTCAAACTTCGCGCATCCAGACGATGATGGGAGCCGCGCTAAAGCAGGCGGCTTTCCGACGATAGCCAGCAATGACAGGAAAGTGTGCCGCGGAGCGCGAGCTGTCTGCGGACCCGGCTCGGCACCCGGGCAGTGGCGACCTCTTTGATGCAACGCGCGACGACCTGAACCGGCTGGGTACGGCGGCCCGTTGCCGGGACAGGGTTTGCGTCATTTAAACAGACGAGGACAGTGGCAAGACCTGCCCCTACCGTGACCATGGGCGAGATGGGTAGCGAAACCAACACCATGAAAGCAAATTCAAGGGCCGGCCACTTTGCGCGATCGGACTACAGCGAACGGTCAGGAGACGCAGGATGAATCCGCATCTCGTGTGTGTCGGAGGCGAGGATCATGCCCTGCGAATTCCGTTCCTGATGTCGCTGCGAGAGAAGGGATTTCGGGTTACTGCGGTGTCGAGCGGCGGTGAAGCCGCATTCCTGCGGCATGGCATTCCGCATCGCAGCTACGGTTTCGACCGATTTTCCAGCAGCAGCGGAGAATGGGCCGCTATCAGAACCATTCGAAAGCTGATGGCGGAACTCCGGCCGGACATTATCCAAAGCTTCGACACCAAGCCCAACCTGGTGACGCCACTTGCGGTGCGCGGGAGCGTTCCAGTCGTGCGCACTATCAACGGTCTGGGCTGGACGTTCTCGTCCCTGGAACCGCGCGCTCTTGCCCTGCGCCCAATCTTTTGCGGACTGCAATGGCTTTCGTCGTTATGGACGGCGGCTACGGTGTTCCAGAATCGGGACGATCAGGCATTCTTTGAACGCTACCGACTGATCGGACGCGGCAGCGGACGAGTGATCCGCAGTTCTGGAATCGACGTCGATGCGTTCGCCATGGCAAGGCATCTTGCCCCGTCGGCGATGAAAATGCGCGAAGAGCTTGGGCTCCAATCCGCCGAGATCGTGATTTTTGTCGGCCGGCTAACGCGCCAGAAAGGCATCCCGACACTCCTCAAGGCAGTCCCTCGCATCCTGTCGGAAAGGCCCAATGCCCGTTTCGTGCTTGTCGGGCCATTGGAATCCGAGGGCCCGTTTGCAGTGGACAAGGCGGAGATCGATCGGCATGTGCCGCATGTCATCGCGTTGGGTCTACGACGCGACGTTCCTGCCCTTCTTGGCATGGCCGATCTGTTCGCCTTTCCAACACAATACCGAGAAGGGATTCCGCGCGTCCTGCTGGAGGCAGGGCTCGCAGGATTGCCTATCGTCGCCTCGATGATGCCTGGTTGCAATGAGGTGGTCGAGGACGGATGGAACGGCTATCTCGTCCCCCCGCACGATGCGAACAGCCTTGCCTCTCGAATTATAGAGGTCCTGTCCGACCGCCGGAAGGGAACGACCATGGGCGCTCGCTCTGTCGAGCTCGTCCGGACGCAGTTCTCGCTGCCCTGGGTGGTCGAGCAATATTGCGATCTCTTCGACAATGTCCTTAGTGCCAAATCCCGGGAGGGCATCGCTCGACCGGCATCGCCGGTGTTGCTTGAAGAGCCTGCTGCAAACCGCGGATCCGGTGGAGCACGCCGATGATCCGGGACGCGATCCTGGCCTGCGGCGTTGCCATGTCGTATGCGGCGCAGCTCTCAGTTCCGGGCTTGCCCTTCGGCTATGGCGAATTGTTTCTCGCGCTTTGGATCATGCTGTCGATCGGGCGGGTGCTCGCCGGCGGTCACTTGGTCGTCAGGCCCGCCCTGATCCATGTTGCGGGCTTCTGGCTGATCATCACGCTCGCTCTGGGTATTGGAACCATCGTCGGCTACCTGACCACGGTGCTGTATCTGTCGGTGGTGATGCACGATGTCATAGCCTACCTGCTGCTGATCTGCGTCACCTGCCTGGCCGCCGCGGAGCCCGACGCGGATCGCCGTCTGCGCAGTACTGCCTGGTGGGTGGTCGCTATCGCGAACGCATGCTTTGTTGTTCAGTTGGCACTTGGATGGGGTTGGATTCACCAATCCGGCGTCGATCCCTGGTACTGGGATCGCTTCCGAGGCTGGTCAGAGAACCCCAACCAGCTCGCGCTCTATTGCGCACTCTTTGGTCCGCTCGCCTTGCATCTTGCGACGACCACAAGCAAGCCGTGGGCGAGGTTGGCCGGGCTCAGCAGCCTTATCCTGACCATCTATATCGGAAGGCTGACGAAGAGTGATGCCTATCTTTACACGACGGTCCTGGTCGGCCTGATATTTGTTGGGCTGCGGGTTCGGACATGGCTCGCAGCCGGTGACGGCAAGGTCAGCCTGTCCCGGCAAGTTACCCTTCTGCTGATGATTGGCTTCCTTCCGTTGGCAATGTCGATGACGCCTTACATCGTCACGGAGGTGGGCAGCGTCGAACAGTTCGCCTTGAGTCTTACCAAGGACAAGGGCGGCCAGGGGACCGCCGAAACCGCTGCACTTCGAATCCAACTCTGGGGAGATGCATTGGACAAGGGCCTAACGTCAGGATCCCTGGGCCTTGGTCCTGGCCCGCATCTGGAGCGCCCCCCCGTCGGCGACAGCCAGTTTCTGCCCCGACCTTTCGAAGCCCACAACACGATTCTCGATCTGTACACGCAAGGTGGTTTGGTTGCGGTCCTGGCCCTGGCCTGGATTGTCGGCGCGGCGGCTTTATGCGCGTGGCGTGCGAAGCTCGATGCCCTGTTCGTGTTGGTGGTGTCGATCGTCATTTTCGGAATGCCACATCTGATCATCCGCCATCCAATCGTGTGGTTTGCGCTTACCATTTGCCTTGTTGCCGGAACGCCGCGAACGATTTCGGCAACCTCCAGCGACCTGAGGTGATGGCATGTGTGGGATTACCGGAATTCTCCTTGCACCCGATGCCGCCAACATCGAGCCGCTCAGGGCAATTGGCCAGATGACGACGGCCCTTCGTCATCGTGGGCCTGACGGCGAAGGCTTCTGGATCAATCGCGAAGCCGGCATCGCCTTCGGCCACAGGCGTTTGGCTATAGTCGACCTATCGGAAGCAGGGCGCCAGCCGATGCATTCGGCAAGTGGCCGATATACCATTACCTTCAACGGCGAGATCTACAATTTCCGCGATCTGCGCCGCGAGCTTGAAGACGCTGGCCATCGGTTCCGCAGCGCCAGCGATACCGAAGTGATGCTGTGCGCAATCGAGAGCTGGGGTCTCGACACCGCACTGACGCGCCTCGCTGGCATGTTCGCATTTGGATTGTGGGATCTAAAGACCAGGACCCTCCATCTCGCCCGCGACCGAATGGGCAAAAAGCCGCTCTTTATTGCTGCAACGCGCGATGCGCTCGTTTTTGCCTCCGAGCTGAAGGCAATCCATCGTTTTCCAGGTTTCTGTCAAGAGCTCGATCTCGACGCGGCCGCGACAATGCTTTCGAAGGGATGGGTACCGGGTAACAGTTGCATCTGGCAAGGCGTATTCAAGTTACCTCCAGGCTCGGTTCTGTCTGTGACGGCGGCGGATTTTGCCGAGGCGCGCAGTGCCGCATCCCTTTCGCAACGCGCCCGACACTGGTGGTCGCTGCCTGAAGTCGCCGCGAACGGACGACAGAATCCGATCGCCGGCACCGACGACGAACTGACCGACAAACTCGACGACCTGCTTCGACTTGCCGTCCGGGAACGCATGATAGCCGATGTGCCGCTGGGTGCCTTTCTCTCTGGTGGCCTCGACAGCTCCACGGTTGTGGCGCTGATGCAGGCCCAATCGCCAAAACCGGTGCGCACATTCACGATCGCTTTCGGAGAAGACGGGTTTGATGAAGCTCCCCACGCCGCGGAGGTCGCGCGGCACCTGGGCACCGATCACACTGAACTCCACCTTTCAGCAGCCGCTGCGCGCGAAGTCATTCCGGAACTGCCGCGGATCTGGGATGAGCCGTTCGCCGATGAATCGCAGATACCGACTTTGCTCGTGGCGCGGCTCGCTCGCCAACACGTTACGGTGGCCCTGTCAGGCGACGGTGGCGATGAATGCTTCGCCGGTTACGCCCGTCATTTCATGGCTGCGCGGTTGAAACGACAGCATGCGCTGCCGTCGCCGCTGCGTCACGCCCTTGCTGCAGGCGTCGGATTGCTGGCCCGTGCAGCGCGTCACGATTTCGTCGGCATGCTGCCGCTTTCGGCGAGTGGACGGCACGCGCTGCGGAGCGACCGGCTGCATCGCCTCGCTCGGCTGCTCGCTGCACCAGATGAGGACGAATTGTATCGACGGCTGACCGGAGCATCGACCGGGAGCCTCGCACTCCACACGCCGCCCACATCAATTCAAGGGTCCCCCCGGCTTGATGGCCTGCTGTCCCGTCTCTTGTACGACGATATGGCCGGTTACCTGCCCGACGATATACTGGTGAAGTTGGACCGCGCCAGCATGGCCAACAGCCTCGAAGGCCGGTGCCCGCTTCTCGACCATCGGGTTGTCGAATTCGCCTGGCAGCTGCCGGCACATGCGAAGGTCCGCAATGGCAAAGGCAAGTGGCTTCTTCGTCAGCTGCTTAGCCGCTATGTTCCGCAACGGCTGATCGACCGGCCGAAGCAGGGTTTCGATGTTCCCATAGCAGTCTGGCTGAGCGGCCCGTTGCGCATCTGGGCCAGCGATCTAGTCGCCGATATACGCCTCTCCGGAGATGGGATCTTCGACTTTGCGAAGGTCGAAACCTGCTGGCGCGACCATCTTGACGGAAGTCAGGATCATTCTCGCGATTTGTGGCCCGCGTTGATGTTCCAGGCCTGGCGCAACGAGGTCGGGCGGTCCGCCGGGCCGGCAACGGGCATGTCCACAGCGCTCGAACTGACAGGAGTATGAGATGGAAGGGTCCATAGTCAGCCGAATTCACCTTCCGCGCGCCACTGACATGCACGTGCCGACGCGCGAGATCAACCCGCGCATGAGGCCATTCCTGCGCGAACAGGTCGACGCGCAGACCCCCTTCCATCAACTCCTCACTACCATTGCGAGGAGAAAATGGTTCCTGCTTGCAATGGTGATTTTGGGCGGAGTGTTGGCTGGGCTTGCGGGTTTTGTGCGTCCTGTCCTGTTCGAGGCGACCGCACAGGTGATTGTCGATGCTCCTGGCAGGAATGCGGCTCCCGGAGGCGCGGATTCTGCTCAGGAGATGCTGGATGCGAGCATTGATGACCACTTAACCATGCTCTCTTCGCAGGGGCATCTGCGTCGCGTGGTGGCAGTCCTACGCAAGACAGAGATCGGCAATATTGCTGAGCAAGGTGATATCGGTAATTCCCGCGCCGCCCCGGTAGGCGGCAACCTGCAGAACATGCGCACCTTCGCAGCCGGTCTGCTAGAAAGGATTTGGCCGCAGGGCAGGCCGGAGGCGGCCGATGCAGCCGAACTCAAGGCATTGCGGAAGGGCATGAGGGTTGGACAGGAACTGAGATCGAGGGTGATCACCGTCGGCTTCACTGACGACGATCCGGCGCGAGCCGCCCTGGTGGCCAATACGTTCGTCCAAGTATACATCGACGATCTCGCACAGAAGCGCAGGGCGTCAGACAGGCTGGAACTCGCCTCGATCGTCGCCAGCCTGCCGGTCGTACAAAGCGACCTGGCGAAAGCGACCGACCGCCTGGAAAAGTATCGACTGAGCCATGGCGCGGCCGATCAAGGTGCGGCGGATAACGCTGCCAAGGAGACAGCCGAACTTAGTCAGCAGATATCGTTGTCGAAAGCGGATCTCTCAGCGACGGAATCTCGCCTTCAGCACATCGAGGCTTTGCGAGAGGAAGGAGCATCGGTCGCGGCGCTCGCCGAAGCGATCGGGTCTCCGGTGTTGGCCGACATGGCGGCCCGCCAAGCCAACGACAATGCGGATGCGGGCCTTAGCACTGCGATCAACGGCGAGATCGAACAAGGCACTGCTCGCATTGTGGCGGAGGCGAACATCTACCGTGCCCAGATTGCTGCTCTGGAGGGGCGTAAGAATGTGCTCGATGCGGTGGTGGCCGACACAGCCGGCCGGCTTTCCGGCTTGCGTGCGCTCGAGCCGCAGGTCAGCATCCTGACGCAGCGATACAACCAGCTTCTCACCCAACAACAGGATCTGGTCCAGCGCATCGCAACGCCCTTGCCCGGGGTCTCTATCCTTTCAGCGGCCTGGCCGCCGACTAATCCAAAAACCCTGCCGCCCGTCTTTCTTATTCCGCCCGGCATGATCGTATTTGGCCTCATTGGCGGGATCTTCGTCATGGTCCGCAGCCGTCTCAATCAGACCTTGCGCGGCGGGGCCGAAGCTGAAGCCGCGCTCAGGGTTCCGTGCCTGGGGCTGATACCGGAAGCGCCCACAATACACGCGAAACGACTACAGCAGCTGGTTCTCGGCCAGCAAAACTGCAGCTACAGCCGAGCCGTCACCTCTCTCCTTGTCACGGTGACGCTCAACAAGGCGAGGGGCCGCGCGTCGCACGTCATCCTCGTAACGTCCAGCGTCCGGCATGATGGCAAGACCGAGCTCGCATGGAGCCTCGCCTTGGCAGCTACCCGACTTGGGGGACGAGTGCTTTTTCTCGATCTTGACGGCACGGGCGCCCGCCTCACGAACGAGTTTCTGAACGAATTCGGTGCGTTCAAGCCGCATAAATCCTTTGGAGACTATATGAGCGACCGTTGTCCCCTGCACGACGCGGTCACCGGGATGCCCGAAATTGGCATTGACTTCATGGCACTCGCACCATCGGAGGATTTGCTGCCGCAACTGTCCATGATCGACGGGTCTCTGGTCACAGATGAGCTGCGCTCGATGTACAGCATCGTCATCATAAATGGACCACTGGGCCTTGGAGGACCTGAGGCCAGGCTACTCACGGGCTGGGCTGACGCGGTTCTTTTCGCTGTTCGCTGGGCCAAGACGCGCCGCAGCATCGCGCGTGGTGTTCTGCAGTTGCTGACGGAGAACGAGACGGCTCAGGTCCCCGTAGGCAGCGTTCTCACGCAGGTCAATCTCAGGAAACACGCCGGCTACCGGTTTGGGGACAGCGCGGATCTCTTGCTCGAGAGAACATCATGAGTGTCACATGCGGGATTCCGCGTAACGACCGCCACGGCATTCGGCCTGTCGAGCGGAAGATAATATCGACGATCTCGCAGTCCGGAGCCGGGTCCGCGGCCAAGGGCGATCAGGGCGATGAAATGCGCGAGGCCGGCGCAAGAGACATCGACGATTGCAGCGATCCGAAGCTCGCCCGCTTCCCTGCGGCCGCCGTTGCTCCAACGAATATGGTTTTGCCGCACAAGGAGGACACGGGCAGGGGTCTCGGCTACGCCAGCATTTTCGCTCTTTTGGTCTATATCGGGGGTGCGGGCCTGACCAGCTTGGCGCAGTTGTTGATTGCGCGCATCGTCGGCTCCACCAGCTATGGCATCTATTCCTATGTTCTGGCCTGGACCTCGGTGCTTGCCTATCTTGCAACGCTTGGTTTCCATGTATCCTTGTTACGTTTCGTCTCCGCTTACAGTGCCAAGGGGCGGCTTGACCTGGTACACGGCGTAATCAGGTTTGCTCTGCAAAGGTCGCTTGCGGCAGCGACACTATTCGGCATCATTGGCGCCGCCTTGGTCTTTTTCTTTTCAGATCCTTCTCACAAGGAGCTTCAAATCAGCCAGCTGCTAGGCATGGCAGCAGTGCCTTTGGTCACCGCCTACGCGTTGGGCGCAACACTTGTTCGTGCTTTCGGCGGCGGTGTCTCGTCCCTCCTGCCGGAACGCATCGTGCGCGACGGCCTCTTGTTGACGTTGCTGGGAATGGCGGTCTTATCCCGATCATGGACCCCCAACGCACCCTTGGTGATGCAGGCGGTGCTGGCAAGTTCAGCCATCACGGTCGGCCTGGTGTTCGTCATGGCGGCAAAATTTCAGCCGCCTGGCTTGCGGCAGGCTCAGCCAGCCGACGAGTCGCGGGAATGGTGGTCCGCAGTTCCGCCAATGATGCTCATGGCTGGGCTCGATGTTTTCATCAGCCGGGCCGGGGTCATGGTGCTGGGCTGGACGCATCACATTCGCGAAGCAGGCATTTTCGCATTGGGATTGAATGTCGCCTTGCTTGTGAGCCTTTCCCTGGTTGCCGTCTCTACGATGTTTGCGCCGACAGCGGCTGCCCTTCATGCCCGAGGCGATCGGCTCGCTCTGCAGCAGCTGTTTTCACGGGCCGCCCTACTTTCCTCTGGTGGGGCTCTAACGATGGCCATCCCGATGCTTGCGATTATTGAACCTCTGTTGAGCTGGTTCGGCGGGGATTTCAGTACCGCGGCACCCGTCGCGCGGATACTCATTCTCGGATATGTCTTTGTCGCGCTGTGCGGCCCCCAGATGCTCCTCTTGATGATGACCGGAAACGAATGGGCGGCAGCCGTAACCATGATCGTCGGCGCTGCGGCCAGTGTCATAGGCTGTGCCACAGGAATTGCGCTCTACGGCGCGCCGGGCGCCGCAATCGGCCTCGCGCTTGCGTTGGCGATTTGGAATGTGGCGATGTCGATCTACATCAGCAAACGGCTGAAAATTATCCCTGGGCTGATCTTTGCGCTAACATCGTTCAGAACGCACGCAGTCGAAGGCCAGCCGCGACATTGGTTCCTGCGCTGATCTGAGACCGTCGCCCCGATACGCGACGACATCAGCGTTCAGGAATTTCGAGTCCAGGGTTGTGTCGGATAGAGGCTGGCGAGGGCGGCTTTCTGGCCGACGCGTTACGCGGCGAGTGACAGATCATCGCCCGACAGGCCGCGCGGCCTACACGGTGGCCTCATCATTCACCAACGTCTGTTGCCGTATGCTGGCCGCGGCATCCGTTCCATGAAAGTCCCGGTACCATTCGACAAAGCGTTGCACTCCATCCTCGAGCGGTGTTGCCGGGACGAAGCCGACGGCCTGGCGAAGATCGCTGACGTCGGCGCGCGTCTCCAGAACGTCGCCAGGCGGCAACGGCACATCGACGCGAAGCGCCCGGCTTCCAAGAGCGGTCTCGATGATCGAAATCAGCCGGTTGATCTCCTCGGGCCGGTCGTTGCCGATATTGTAGACGCGATATGGCGCGGAACTTGTGGCAGGGTCGGCGGTGCAAGGGTCCCAATTCGGATCTGGCCGCGGTGGTGCGGCAAGTGCTCGAACCACGCCCTCAGCGATATCGTCGATGTAGGTGAAATCCCGCCACACGCGGCCGGCATTGGCTACTTGAATTGGTTTGCCCTCGACGATCGCGCGCGTGAACAAGTAGACCGCCATGTCGGGCCTGCCCCAAGGGCCGTAAACGGTGAAGAAGCGCAGTCCGGTCACGGGCAGGCCGAACAAATGGCTGTATGAATGCGCCATGAATTCGTTCGAACGCTTGGTGGCGGCGTAGAAGCTGACGGGATGATCGGCGCCGTGGTGTTCGGAAAACGGTACGGTTCGATTCAAGCCGTAGACGGAGCTCGAAGAGGCGTAGACGAGATGACTGACGCTGTGATGCCGGCAGCCCTCAAGGACGTTGAGAAACGCCACTACGTTCGATTGCACATAGGCGTGCGGGTCAACAAGTGAATGACGCACGCCGGCCTGAGCCGCGAGATGGACAAAGTGTGACGGGCGAACGTTTGAAAACAGCAACTGAACGCGCGCGGCATCGGCCAGATCCATTCGCACCGGCGTGAATTTCGCCTCGCTACAGAGGCGTGCAAATCGCGCTTCCTTGAGCCGCAGATCGTAGTAGGGCGTGAAATTGTCGACGCCCACGACTTTGATACCGAGACGCAAAAGCCGTGAGGCCACGTGAAAACCAATGAAGCCTGCGGCGCCGGTGACAACGATCGGTCCTGTCCGTGCAAGTTTCTGCACCGCGCGGTCCGAACGGGATCGAGCGATTTCCATCTTCTCCGCTGCGGCAAGGACAGACTCGCTGCATAGATCGTTGTCCACTTGTCGCCTTTCGAATCCGTTCGACGGTACCGAATAGCCGGTCCGGGATTGCGGCTTTCGATATTTACGCTGGCGCATAGAACCTAGTGGAGTGCGCAATCCGGTGCACGACCTGCCAAGTCATGACACGCCAACTTGCGTGGTTTTGAATTCCGGGCGGCTGCCGACGTCCGGCGATTGGATCTAAGTGGCAGGCCCTTACGGCAGGACCGAAATACGCCCAAGAAGGGCCACCAGTTCCGCCTGGCGTTTTGTTTCGGTCTTGGCGAACAGCGAGGCAAGCTGGGAACGGATCGTGGTGCGGCTGAGACGCCAGCTGCGGGCGATCTCCAAAGGTGCGTCGCCCTGGGCCAAGCGCAAGGCGAGGTGCGTTTCTGCGCTCGTCAGGCCAAACATTCTTTGCAGCGTGCGAGGATTTGGCCCCGACCTGTTGTCGCGATCCAGCAACGCCACAATGCTCGTCCCCTCGGGAGCGATAACGCCGTTCTCGTTCAGTATCACCGGTCGGTCGCCCCTGCTGCGGATCACCACCCAAGACAACGAGCCCGGCAGGAATTGGCCCGGAACATTCGCGATCAGCCGCCTTAGGGCGGCCGTAAGTCCGCTCGCCGTGTCGGCCGCTTCGCCCTGGCGCTCAAGCGTGGTTTGGGCGGCTGCGTTCCACTCGACTACTTTTCTTTCGCGATTCAGCACGAGATAGCCACAGCCAATGCGATCAAGCACGCCGGTTATGGATTCCAGACTGCGGCCTTTTTGTTCGCCGAACCTTGCGTCCAATGGATCCGATGCGCGATCAGGAAGGTGACCAGAAGAGGGCCGCGTATTCCGCGCTTCAAAATCATACTTGGTCCTCGTTGCAATGTACCGATTGCTCGAAGAAGCATCGACCTGTCTATCGATCAGATTCATTTTCTACCCCTAACCCAAAGTTTCACACGCCCGAAATAAGTATTCGGGATTCATGTAGTCTTCTATGTGTCGCTGGATTCTAGTCTTCTATGCGCTGACGGATGATATGTTCATCACCACCTTGAAAACTTAATATGATCCGACAGTTCTAAGGCAGCTCCTAGGCCCCGCTGCGTCCGATAAAATGCGCGCTATGATAGCGGTGTGGCAATCCGGCAGTGGTACTAAGCTGTACGTTTTTTGCTCTAGTCTCGACGGGCTAGTCAGAAGGTTGTAGTCTGTGTCCATGAGCTCGCAGTCGCGCAGGTCGAATTCGAACCCGTCGGGCAGATTGCTAACTCATATTGCCTCTGCATCGGTGTTAGCTGCCACACTGATATTTGAAATAAAATCGTCAGCCTATATTGGGCAAGGCGCCAGTTTTCTGGAATTTATTCCGGCTATTATTATTATCGCCTATCTCGAAGACCGCGTACCGGCGCTCGCTGCGACCATTCTGATGGTGGCTGTCGGGCTGTGGGCACGAGGACACGATCAGATTTCAAGTGGAGATTGGGCACGGGCAATCCTGCTTCTGGTTTCGGGCGGGGTGATTGCCATGACCTTCCATCGCCTTAGGCAGGACTTGCGTGAGTTGCTGGAAGTCGCGGAGGCCAGGCTCGCTGCCGTCGAGGCGACCGAAAGCCGCTATCGTTGGGCCTTCGAACGTGCTGCCCTGGGATTCGCGAACACCAACGAGAAAGGTGAGTTGCTGCAGTCCAACAAACGCCTTTGTGAGATGACCGGGTACAAGGAGGAGGAGCTTGCCCAATTGCAGCTCGATACGCTCACCCATCCGAACGACCGGCACACCTTGGCGCAATTGTTGGCGAGGCTGGGCAATGACATCTCTTCGTTCGTTTCCGAGGTCCGTCTGTCAAGAAAGGACGGTACGGCCTTCTGGGCTCGGCTAACGCTTTCTTCGTCCGTACCCAAGGGGGGGCTCTCGGAGAGCATCTTCGTGGTGGTCGACGATATTTCGGAACGACGCGCTGTTCACGAAGCGCTTCGGGCTCAGAAGGAATGGCTGGACCTCGCTCTGTCTGCTGGACGCTTGGCTACGTGGCGCATCGACCTTAAAAACGGGACAGTCACGGGCTCGGACACGTTCTGGGACATTCTCGGCCTGGCCCGGGCCAATAGCCGCAGTTTGGAGGAACTGTCAGCTGTCGTTCATCCGGCGGACTGGCCAAAGCTGGCGGCATCGAGAAAGGCCGCACCATCGGTCACGAATTACGATGTTGAGATACGCGTCCGCCGACCGGACGGACATATCCGCTGGGTTGCGCTGCGCGGAAGGGAGGAAAGACATGATGATGGTGGACAGCGGCTTGGAGTGGCTGCCGACCTGAGCGAGAGACGACAAACCACGCTGCTGCGCGCCGCGGCAAAGAAGCGGGAGCGCATCATGCTCGAACAGCGTCACAGATTCGGCAATGTTTTCGCGGTGATCACGGCGCTCGTGAAGATGGTCGATGTTCCCGGAAACAACGTCGCCAAATACAAGGAAATGCTGATCGACCGGATACGCGCGCTCGAGGCAACCCATCTGCTTCTTTCACGCAACGGCAGCGTATCGGGGGCGATAAACGATCTCGTTGCGCAAGAATTGCACCCATATATTGGAACACGTGCGATATCGGTCAGCGGTCCTTCCGTGGCGATGTCGGGAGGCGCCGCCGAGAGTTTTGCAATGATCGTTCACGAGCTTGCCACCAATTCCATGAAATATGGAGCGCTTGCCGATCCAAAAGGCCGGATCGACGTAAGCTGGACGTTCGCACCTGAAGAAACAGGCAGTGATATCGTGTTCGAGTGGGTGGAATCGGGGCGGCGTAGGACCTCAAGCGTAGTCCGTCATGGCTTCGGCTCCATGATAATCGGAGTGGATGGAGCGCCGCTTGTCGGTCACTCTCCCAGGCTGGAAATATCGGACCAAGGGTTGCGGTATTCGCTGCGGCTGTCACGCAAGGAAATCGGATTGTAGTGCAGTGCTCCAATCGGAAAGCAGATATCTAAAAGGCGGGTCGCGCTGAGCGGCCTTTGAGATGCGCAGGGTTCCTTCCAAGAATGTCGTTGGCCCAAAGCCGCGCTGCGGCTTTGGGATATGCAGTAATATGCGTGAGGAGTCTTGGGACGCCGTTTGCACGTCCAAAAGGGACGCGCGGCGCTCTAGCTGGCATGTCTCGAAAGCCAAGTCTTCAGCATAACGGCAGCCTCGGTCCGATTGCGTACCCCCAACTCACGCAGAACCGCAGCAGCGTGGATTTTCGTGGTCGCCTCCGCGATTTCCAGATCGCGCGCAATTTCCTTGTTTGAATAGCCTTCCGCCATCAGCTTGAGGACTTCCTTTTGCCTCGAGGTCAGCCTGCCGAGGTTGACGCCAGCGGTACGCCTCTGTGGGCCTTTGTCGTCGGAATGGGTATGCGCGTGGGTTGTTTGCGTTGCACCCGGGCGTGACAGAAGTGCAGGAACATAGATGCGGCCGGAGAGGATTTCATTGACGGCCAAAACAACCTCTTCGTCCGTCTGCGATTTTACGATGTAGCCGTGAAGCCCGATCGACAGCGCGGTGAGTATTTCCGAGCGTGAATCGTTTCCGGAAACGATCGCAAATCGCGTGTCCGGATAGGCGGACAGGATCCCGCCGAGCACTTCTTGATTGAACAGGCCCGGCATATTCAGGTCCAGGATCGCAAGATCCACGAACGATTGCTCTGCCAGCAAACTGAGCACCGCGTCGAAACAAGACGCTTCAAATATCTCTACACCTGGAATGCCTGCGGTCAGTGCCAATCGCAAGCCGCGACGATACAAGCCGTGATCGTCGGCGATGACGATTCGATACATTGAACTACCCCAACGCCTGTCTGAATGGATTGAACGGCGATGGCCTGAAAGTCGTGGCCATCCACTCGTCGATTCATCCAGCCGACGCTGCGGCACCCCCAACACCGCAAACGCCAGATTTCTAATATAATCTTAAATGACGGGAAACGCTCCTCTTTTTTTGCCCCTTGTGAGCGAAACCCGCCGAACGTCGTCGAACATACGTTCTGACCTTTTGGACAGCTGACAGACCGGTCGGTCATTCAGCAGTGCTATAGGTCTAAAGATATAGAACAGCAAAACGGCTGAATTGTTACCATTCGAATGCACGACGACATCCACCCTGAGGGCCACATACCATCCAGATGCAATGTCCGGATCAGGGGACAGTGGGGAAAACTCACCGGTCTTCTACGGGAAATCTCACCGGTTCTTCTGAGGGGACAAGAACGCGTTTCCCGGTGCTGACCAGGGCAGGATAGCCGGCCCGTGACGATAGCGTTCAGGCCGAATGAACAAGGGAGGACCAAGATGAAAGCGGTTATTCAATGTGGAGGAATGGGAACACGCCTGCGCCCCTTCACTTCGGTCTTGCCGAAGCCGCTCATGCCGATCGGCGCACGGCCGGTTCTCGAGATGCTTCTGAAATGGTTGCGACGCAACGGTATTCAGGAAGTCTATATTACAACCGGGTATCTCGGCCACTTGATCCGCACCGTGTGTGGAGATGGCTCGCAGTGGAACCTGAAAATTCGATATACGCAGGAGATGGAGCCGCTTGGCACCATCGGGCCACTGTCTTTGATCAGGGATGAACTGACGGAGCCATTCATCGTTCTCAATGGCGATGTCCTCACGGATCTAAGCCTCAGTCGATTTGTAGCAGCGCACCGTAAGCACACCGATCCAGTGACGATCGCAACAGCCTGTCGCCTGATCAAGATGGATTTCGGCGTCATCGACGAAGTCGACAATACCGTGCAGGTCTTTCGCGAGAAGCCGACGCTTTCGCATCTGGTCAGCATGGGAATTTACTGCATGAACCCGGATGTTCTGCAGTTTATCCCATCCGGCATACCCTTTGGGTTCGACGACCTGATGCTGCAGATGATGCAGAACGGCACAACCGTGCACGTGTACAAACATGAGGGTCTCTGGCTCGATATCGGGCGCGTCGACGACTTTCAGAACGCACAGACCATTTCCTGGGAAGACCAGTCGGCCTCGATCGAGGTCACTGCGACGGCTGCATGATCATGATGAAGTCACGAGCCCGGTTCCCACAGTTATCAGTCTAGGAGGTTGTGATGCTCTTGGTCAGTGCCCCGATCTTGGGTGTGCCGGAAAAGACTGCTTTGACCAAGGTCATCGACAGCGGCTGGCTGACCATGGGGGAGCAGGTACGAGCCTTCGAACAAGCTTTTGCCGACGTTCATGATGCGGAGGATTGCGTCGCGGTCAGTTCTTGCACCGCAGCGCTTCATCTCATTTTGCACGCACTTGGCATCGGACCGGGCGACGAGGTGCTGGTGCCATCCTTGACTTTCGTCGCGACCGCAAATGCGGTCCTCTATGTCGGTGCGACGCCGGTCTTCGTCGACATCGAGTCAGCCGACGTGCCGCTGATGTCGATCGTGGAAGCCGAAGCGAAATGCACGGCCCGCACCAAGGCAGTCATTCTTGTCCATTTCGCCGGCTACCTCGCCGATCGGGAACACTGGCAGAAGTTCGCCCGTGCCCGGGGGCTGCATATCGTCGAGGACGCGGCGCATGCGCCGGGCTTGAAGGAGGTGGGGACATTTGGTGCCGCGGCCGCCTTCAGCTTCTACGGCAACAAGAACATGACCACGGCGGAAGGCGGGGCAGTGATTGCCAGGGATGCTGGTCTGCTCGAGACAATCCGCCAGGCGCGTGGACATGGGATGACCACCGGGACGCGTCAAAGGCTGAACAGCCGCACCCCGCAGTATGATGTCACCATGCTCGGTTTCAACTATCGCATGGATGAACTGCGGGCTGCAATCGGACTGGTCCAGCTGCAAAATTTGCAGGAGTGGAATGAGATCAGGCGTATCCTGGTCATGCTGTATCGCCGTCTCATAGCGAAGCATTGCCCGGCCGTGACCATCCCGTTCCACGAGCCGCGGACGTCGGCCTACCACATCATGCCTATCCTTTTGCCACGTTACGCCGACAGGCAAGACGTCATCGACGCACTGCGCGCGCAAGGGATACAAACCACTATCCACTACCCGCCGGTGCACCAGATGACGCTCTATCGTGAGCTCATTCCCGGTACTCACTTACCGCGCACTGAAGATTTCGCGCAGCGCGAACTGACTGTACCGCTACATCCGCAGATCACCGCGCCATTGGTTGAATCGGTAGTCGTCGCTCTTGCCGCGGCGGTCAATAACTGCGCTCAGACAGGAACAGCCGCATGAATGCCCTGGACCTAGCCATTCATCGGTCTAACGTCTCGAGCGCCGCCCATGGGTCTGCGAGACGAGCAATCGATCTCGTCATTGCTGCGGCCGCGGCGATCGTCTTCGCCCCGCTGATGCTGCTGATTGCCGTGGCGCTGCTGCTGGAAGGCGGTCGGCCCATCTTCTTCACTCAGACCCGCGTCGGGGCTGGTGCTCGCCCATTCCGCATGTACAAGTTCCGCAAGTTCAGCGTGCAATGCGACCCCGGTGGCTTGGCGCTGACCATGGCCGACGACAGCCGCATGACGCCGATAGGACGGTTCCTCGCCGTCACCAAATTCGACGAACTGCCACAGCTTTGGAACGTCTTCAGAGGCGAGATGGCAATCATCGGGCCACGCCCGGAGAGCCTTGCCTTCGCCGATTGTTTTCGCGGGGGCTTCGAGGGTATTTTACAATACAAGCCAGGCTTGCTGGGTCCTGCCCAGGTTCTCTTCCGGCACGAAGCCCGTTTTTATCCTCGGTCCGTGGATCCGCTACTGTTCTACCGCGAGGTTCTGTTTCCTGCCAAAGCCAGGCTCGACCTTTCCTATTATCCGCAGCGCACGATCGGCTCCGATGTCGTGTGGATGGTGCGCGGGCTGCTGGCAGTGCTTGGCGTCGTGTCGCCGCCGCCGATCGGATCTTGAGAGCAGGTGGGACATCCGCGCTCTCGTGGATTTGCAAAGTCAGTGCCTCACGTCATAGGGGGAACGCTTGGGTCATGGCATACAAGGGCAGGAAAGTTCTGGTTACGGGTGCCGATGGGTTCATCGGTTCGCATCTCACCGAAGCACTCGTCCGTAGCGGTGCCGACGTCACCGCGCTGGCTCTCTACAATTCCTTCGACAGCCACGGCTGGCTGGACGATTTGCCGAACACCATACGAAGCCAGCTGAATCTCATCCGCGGCGATGTTCGCGACAGCGCGTTCCTTAACCGGATCGTGCGTGGCCAGGCGGTCGTGTTTCATCTCGCCGCACTGATAGCGATCCCGTATTCGTATGCCGCTGCCCAGTCCTATGTGGAGACCAATATCCTGGGCACGGTCAACGTTCTCGAAGCGGCGCGCCAATGGGAGACGGAGCGTGTGGTGCACACTTCGACAAGCGAGGTTTACGGCACCGCGCTGACAATGCCTATCAGCGAATCCCACCCGTTGCAGGGACAGTCACCATATTCGGCATCCAAGATCGGCGCGGACATGATGGCGGAGTCCTATGCCAGATCGTTCGACATCCCTGTGGTCATCATGCGGCCGTTCAATACGTACGGCCCGCGCCAGAGTGAGCGGGCCATCGTACCGACCATTATACGCCAGGCTCTCGACAAAAAATGCCCGGCGATCATGGTGGGAGACACAAGCCCGATCCGCGATCTTACTTTCGTGGAAGACACTGCGGCGGCGTTTTTGACCGCAGGTTCGGCCGAGCTCGAATTTGGCCATGCCTATAATGCCGGAAGCCAGCGCGCTGTGACGATTTCGGACATATTGGATCTGGTGATCGAGTTGAGTGGCTGCAAGAAACCAATCCACCGGGACGAGCGCCGCCTGCGGCCGCAGAATTCCGAAGTACGTGCCTTGCTCGCCGATTCTTCGCTCCTCGAAAGCAAGACTGGATGGCGTGCCCAGACCAGCCTGCGCGAAGGCTTGGAGCGGACGATCGGATGGTGGCAAGGGCGCCTCAGCGAAGGCCGAGTGCGACACGAAATGGGTTACATGACATGAGCTTTCGCCTGGGAGGATTGGCTCCGCTGTTGATTGCGGCCGCGGTATCGTCGGATTCGAGCCGGAAGGAGATTGTCGCCCATGGTCCTCGTTGATCGAATCCTTATTGTCGTGCTCGGCATGCTGGCTGCCATGGATACGGCTGCTGCAGCGGAAGCACGGGTCGCCTATCGACTTTCCGCCGGCGACACCGTCGAGATTGGAATTGCCTCCATCCCTGAGCGAACGCAACGTGCGGTGGTCCAGATGGACGGCACGATCGCGCTTCCCGAAGTCGGTATGGTTTCGGTGGGCGGCTTAACTCCGGCTGAACTGCAAACGCGCATGCAGACGATCTTGCCGACCAAGATATTCCACCAGCGTCTGCCTGATGGGCGGGAGCAAATGATCGTCATCAAGCCGACAGACGTGACCGCCGTGGTTGCGGAGTACAGGCCGATCTATGTGACCGGCGACGTGCTCACTCCCGGACAGCAGGCCTACCGCCCGCTGATGACGGTGCGGCAGGCGATTGCCGTGTCAGGCGGTTTCAGCCTTTTGCGGTCCCGGGCAAACCAGGTTGGCCCAGATCCGGTGGATCTGCGGCGCGATTACGAGTCGCTTTGGGGGGAATATACGAGAGATTATTTTCATAGCGCCCGCATCCGCGCCGAACTTCAGAACAAACCGACTTTCGACATGCAGCCACCACAAGGATCGCCCTTGCCGGCAAGTTTTGCGTCGGCGATCGCCCAGGCTGAAGCGGAAGGGCTGAAGCTGTCGTTGGACAACTTCCAGCAAGAGCAGGGCTTTCTGGATAAAAGCGGCAAGGACGCCGCCGCACAAACCGAGACCTTGCTCAAACGCGCGCAGGCCGAAGCGGATGGTGTGAAGGCGGACGAAGACGATCTGGCGCGCGTAAGGAAAGCGTTTGAGTCGGGAAATCTAACCAATACCCGGCTCGCCGACGTCCGGCGCGCTTTGGTTCTCTCTTCCAGCCGGGCACTCGAAACGTCGGTTGAACTTATGAGAGCACGACGTCAGCAGGACGATTTTGCCAGACAGCACGAACGCAATGACAACCAAAGAAGGATGGGTCTGCTGATCGAGTTGAAGGATACCAACGTGCGCCTTGCCGACGTCAGCGCAAGGCTTCGCGCCGCCAGCCAAAAGTTGCAGCCCACGGGAGCTGCCGCACTGCCGTTGCCGGTTGCCGGCGAGAAGATCCAGGCCGAGGTCACGATCATTCGCAGGGTCGGCGAAGAATGGCGAAAACAGCTTGCCCAAGAAGACACCGAGGTCATGTCGGGAGACACGATCGAGGTCAGGTTCAGCAGCGCTCTCGAAAATGCGGCGACCCGATAGATCGGGCCGCGTTTCGCAACCGCTTTACTGCCTGAAGGCTCTGGAAAACTGGTCGGTAAGGGGCTTCATCAAGTAGGACCAGACACTGCGCTCGTCGGTTCTTATGTGGACTTCGGCGGGCATGCCCGGTTTGAGTATTTTCTCTCCTGTCAGGCAGGTCGCTTCATTTTCGACGTCGATGCGCGCCGAAAAATAGGAAAGCTGACGCTGCTGATCCTTGATCAGATCCGCTGAGACGCGCTTGACCGAGCCTTCGCAAGCAGGTGTGGTGCCGGCGTCGAACGCCGGAAAGCGGATCGACACCTGCTGTCCAGGATGAATCTCATCAATACGCGCCGGAGGAATGGAAGCGTCGACGACAAGGTTGTCGGAATCGGGCACAATCATCATAAGCACCTCTCCGGCGCCAATCACGCCGCCGACGGTGTGGATCGAGGATTCTTGTACCGTGCCCGATTGCGGGGCACGAATGTCTGTCCTGCCGAGTTCGTCTTCGGCCACCACCTTGCGCTCACTGAGTTCGGTCTGCTTGGCTTCCGTTTCGCGAAGTTCGTTGGTCACGTCGCTCCGCATTTGTTCGTCGAGCTGAAGCACCTGCAGGTCCGTTTCACTGATGTGAGCTTGTACCTCCGCTATCGCTGCGACAAGGCGTCCCGATTCGCCGCGAGTCCGGGTCTTCTCCAGGCTGACATTGCTCAACCTCTCCTTGGACACCAACTTCTTTGCGTAGAGAGATTCGACATCTGCAAGGTTCTTGGTCAGCAGATCCAGAGACTCGTCCGTTGCAGACTGCTGCGATTTGAGGCCATCGATCTGACGTTCCAGCTGCTTCGCGCGGCTTTGCAATTGTGCCTTCTGGCCAGCCAGCGCCGCAGCACGACTTTCAAACAAGGCACGCTCGCCACTGACAAGTGCCACCACTTGCGGGTCACCCATTTGAGCCCGAAGGTCGGGCGGGATCTGCATTTCCGGCAGACCCTGGCGCTCGGCCTCCAGTCGGGCCAGACGAATGGTGGCGCGATTGAGGTCCTCGGTGATTATCTGCAGGTTTGCTCGGGTCAATGTGTTGTCCAGCCTGACCAACACGTCGCCGGCCTTCACATGATCGCCGTCCTGCGCGAAGATTCCGCCGATGGTGCCGCCGGTTTGATGCTGGACTTTTTTAATGTTGCTTTCGACCACCACGGTTGCGGGCGCAATCACCGCGCCGGCAATCTTGGTCAATCCCAACCAGAGCCCTCCGCCAAAGATCAACAGCAAGCTGGTTGCCAGGCCCAAGAGCAGATTGGCCCGGATGCCATCCGGCTCTGGCTTCGTCTCCAGCGAACGGCTTTCGCCACCGGCTGCGACGTATGACGACACCGCAACAGCAGGGCGATACCTCGCATATGCCCGGCTGCACGTTTGTGCGGCGGAACGACAATGTGCTGCCAGGCTCCGGACCAGAGTACCCCAGGGTAGATTGGCTCGAATCCCATCCGGCTCCGGCTTCTCCCCGGTCGGCTGGCCTTCGCCGCCAACCGCAGCATATGACGACATGGTCACGTTAGACACTAAGCAATACCTCAAGCATGCCCGCTTGCACCGTGCTGCAGCGGAACGACAATGTTTGGCTTGTCCGGGCGCGGGAAGGGCCGGATCACATTTGCCAGAACGTCTTCGCGCGAGCCGAACGAATGGAGCATCCCGTTCGACAGGACGAGTACCTGATCGATGTTGACGAGAGCGGAGGGGCGATGCGCAACGACGATCACGATACCGCCGCGCTGACGCACTGCCAGGATAGCGCCGGCCAAAGCAGCATCACCGTCTGCGTCCAGATTGGAATTTGGTTCGTCAAGAACGACGAGAAATGGATCGCCGTAAAGTGCCCTGGCAAGCCCGACGAGCTGCCTCTGCCCAGCCGAAAGGGCCGCGCCGCCTTCTCCGATGCGTGTTTGAAAACCCTGCGGAAGACGCATGATCATCTTGTCCACGCCCGCAGCCTTGGCAGCTGCCAGCACGCCTTTTGCGTCGCTTTTGCCGCCGAACCTCGAAATGTTGTCGGCGATCGTCCCGTCGAACAGCTCAACGTCCTGCGGCAGGTAGCCGATATGAATGCCGAGCAGTTCTGAGTTCCACTGATTGAGCGAGGCGCCGTCCAATCTTACGGTGCCACGAAGCGGCTTCCATGCCCCGACCAAAGCGCGCACGAGCGTGGTCTTGCCGGAGCCGCTCGGGCCGACGACCGCCAACCCTGCGCCTCTCGCCAAGCGGAAGCTTACATTGAAGATGGTTGGTTTCTGCAGGCTTGGTGGCGCGACGGTCAATTCCTCGACCGCAAGCTCTGCCTTCGGGCGGGGCAGTTCCATTGGCTCTTGCTGGCTATCAAAAGCATCCAGCGCTGCCGCCAGCTCGGTATAGCTTTTGCGGGTTGCCAGAAACCCTCTCCAGTTTGCGATCGCCACATCGACCGGCGCCAGCGAGCGGCCCAGCAATATGGACGATGCAATGATCACGCCAGGCGAGGCCTCGCCGCCGATCACAAGGTAGGCACCAAGCCCTAGCACACATGATTGCAGGGCCATTCGGAGCGTCTTCGACAGTGAGCTTGCGGCGCCGACGACGTCGGAGAGCCGTTCCTGGTTCTTCAGATAAAGATGACTGACCTCGTTCCAGCGCCGGCTAAGCGGGGCGGAAAGGCCCATCGCCTGAACAACCTCTGCGTTGCGGCGGCCGGAGTCGGCCAGAAGCCGCTGCGCTACGAGTGTCTCAGATGCACGAGCCGCAGGTTTGCGGCCGATGATCTCGGCAACCACCGTCAAAAACACAACGGCGCATGCGCCGAGCGTTGCCAGCACGCCAAGCGCGGGGTGCAGCAGATAGATGACCACCATATAAAATGGTATCCAGGGAGCGTCGAATAAGACTGTCGGCCCCAGCCCGGAAAGAAAGCCACGTAGCTGGTCCAGATCACGAAGCGGGTGTACCCGGTTCGCATCCGGCCCGGCGACGAGGGGCAGGGAAAGCGAGGCTGCGAACGCTTTTTGCTGCAGATTTCTATGCAGGCGGCTGCCGATGCGGACCAACAGGCGAAGCCTCACGAAATCGAGGAGCCCATAGGCCGCGTAAAGTCCCAGCATCCCGACTGTAAATCCGATAAGAGTCGGCACGCTCTGGGAAGGCAGTACGCGGTCGTAGACCTGGAGCATGTAGACGGAGCCGGTTAAGGCGAGGATATTTATCAATGCGGAGAAAACGCCTACGCCGACGAGGCCGTGCACACAGCCGAACATTGCGGAGCGGAGATCGAGCGAGCGCCCTTTGGTCGACTTCATGATGTGCGCTCGTTGACGCGAAATTGCTGCGCAATCTCGTCGATTCTTTCGATGAGGGACAAACTTTAACCTTCCGGGAAGCAGCAGCCCCGCCCCGCTGCTGGAACATTACGAATTGCTTACATACGTGCCTTCTTTGATTAAAATGTAGCAAAATCGTGACGCCAGGCTGAGAATTCGGCAACTGGCTCGCCAGGCTGGGGATAACCGGGTCGGGTAAGGAGATATTCCTAATCATGACACCCGGCAGAAGCTTATGATCATCTTTGTAGCATCAAGGCTCCAAAGCGTCTGGCGACGGATGGGTTTTGATTTTGTCGATCGAGAGTTAAACGGTTTTGAGATACACTTCATCGGTACGCAATTGTCGGCCACCAACGCCGGCTAAAACGGGAGGCGAGTGTCGTGAGCGAAGAGATCAATGTCGCCGATGCCTACGGCAAGGGCCGCAGCACCTTCATGGGATTGCAGTTGCTTGTCTCGCCCGGTGCGCTTGTTCCTCGGCCGGAAACGGAATTGCTCGGCAAGGCCGCTCTCGATGTCCTGAGCCAACTGAGCCTGCCGGTGCCTCGCGTTGTCGACATGTGCTGCGGGGCGGGCAATCTGGCGTGCGCCATTGCGCACCACGCTCCCACCGCGCGCGTGTGGGCAAGCGATCTTACCGACGGATGCGTGGAGGTCGCGCGCCGCAACGTCACCCATCTTGAAATAGAGGACCGGGTAACGGTTCTTCAGGGCGACTTGTTCAGCGCCTTCTCCGGCTTGGAGCTCGACGGTACGATCGACGTGATTGTTTGCAACCCGCCCTACATTTCGGAAAAACGGCTCGAGGGCGACCGTTCACATCTGGTCGAGCTCGAGCCGCGTGAAGCATTCGCAGCCGGCCCCTACGGCCTGAGCATCCACATGCGGGTGCTCAAGGAGGCACCGCGTTATTTGCGGCGTGGAGGCATCCTGCTTTTCGAGGTGGGGCTTGGCCAGGACCGGCAGGTCATGAGTTTGCTCGAGCGTTCCAAGGCTTATGAGAGTATCCGGGCAGTCACCAACCAGGCCGGTGAGGGCAGGGTGGTTGTGGGACATACGAAGGCGCAGGCGTAAGCATCGCAGCCGTGGCCGCCCAGACGCGCTGTCGCGGCTAGAAACGGCCGGGAACTTGAAACAGAGTTGCGCGAGATTTCGGCAATCAGTTTCGCTCGTGTCAGTTTCTCTTGCGCATGATGTATTGCGCAATTCCCTCGATGGAATCGAGATTCTCCGGCAGCAGCTCGCTGTCTTCGACTGTGATGCCGAAGGTCTCCTCGATGAAGCCGATAACCTCGAGCACACCCGTCGAGTCCACGATGCCCTGGTCGAGGAGCGAGGTGTCGCTCTCCAGGCTCTCGGGATCGGCTATATAGAAATTCGAAGCCAGGAAAGCGCGAATTTGTTCGCTGCAGGTATCGGTTCTGTCCTTGGTAGATAACATTGATTTCGCCTCCGGTACAAAAAATGAATGCTGATCAACTTCGCCCTGGTACCGACTCATGACAGGGCCGTTTTTTTGAGCTTACCCGTGTCGGTCATCGGCAGACTGGGTACGATGACGATGGACTTCGGAACCATGAAGTTTTCCAGCCGTCTCTGGCACTCTTTCTGCAACTGCTTTTCACCGATCATGCTTCCCTGCTCCATCACGACAAATGCCTTCACTGCTTGCCCGAGCAGCTCGTCCGGAACGCCGATGACCGCGGCTTCCCGTACGCCCGCAATGTTCATCAACACGTTTTCCACTTCCTTCGGCGCTATCTTCTCTCCGCGCGATTTTATGATCTCGTCGCCGCGACCGACAAAGTAGAGGTAGCCCTCGGCGTCCATCCGGCAGTAGTCGCCGGTGTATAGGACCTGCTCACCCGGCAGCGGGCCGGGCTTGAGCTTCCTGGCTGTCGCCTCCGGCTTGCCCCAATAGCCCTTCATCACCGTCGCTCCGCGGATGACGAGCTGACCAACGATGCCGGGGCCTACCCGCCTGTCATGCTCGTCGACAATCCACATTTCCGTATTGGGGATAGCGATCCCAACGCTCGACGGCTTTCGCTCCAGATCCTCCGGCGGCAGGTAGGTGCAGCGCTTGCATTCGGTAAGGCCGTACATCGAATAGATGCGGGCGCCAGAAAACAGCTCCTGCAGCAGGAGAATGTGCTTGAGCGGCAGGGCGGCCGCAGTGTTCGTGACGTAGCGAATACTCGAAAAATCCTGATCCCTGAGAGACCTGAGCTCCCCGAGTGCGGCGAAGATGGTCGGTACGCCGGGAAAACCCGTCACCCTTTCTTGCTTGATCAGCCCAAGGATCTGCGCCGGGAAGGCGAACGAGCGCTCAAGCACCAGCCGGGCGCCCGCGCCGAAGGCCATGATCATCTGGTAAAGACCGTAGTCGAAGGCGAGCGGCAGGACATTGAGGATCACCTCGTCTTCGGCAAGCGCCAGGTATGAGGAAATCGAGGCGCACGCGGCAATCATGTTTCGGTGCGTCAGCATCACGCCCTTGGGCTCGCCCGTCGAGCCGGACGTATAAATGATCGCAGCGAGATCGATGTCGATGCAGCGGCGCGCGGGCGGCGTGCTGCGGGCTGCCGCGACCGCGGCGTCCCAGCGCACAGCATGCGGCAGTTCTTGTAGATCGCTGCGTTCGATCGGCCCGGAGACGATCATGCGGCGCAACGATGGGCAATTCCGCGCCGGCTCCCTGAAAATCGAGTGCAGGTGTTTGTCGGTAATCAGTGCCGTCGGGCGGCAATCGTTGAGCAGATAATCAAGTTTGTCGCTTTTGGTGAGCGGATTGACGATGCACACCACGGCGTTGGCCTTGAGCACCGCCCAGAACGCAACGACGGCCTCGACAGTGTTGTCGGCGAAGACCACCACGCGATCGCCACGCGCAATTCCGGCATCGGTCAAATGGTGCGCTATGGCGTTCGAACGCATATCGAGATCGCCATAAGTGACACGTTGATTGCCGCACACCAGGGCCACCTTGCCGCCGAGCCGGCTGGCAGAGTGGGTGAGATAGTCGTGCAGGAGCGGTACGGCGCCATGCATCATGCGAGCACCTCTTCGCGATGCACGCGGTCGATATCGATGCTGAGCTTGAGCGTGCGAGCCCCACTTGGACGGCTCGCGATAAATTGCCGATGGAGAAGCTGCGTCGACAGCACCCCGACTAGCGCCATATTGTCGGAGTTGGACAGGTCGCCGCCGCCGGCGCTGGCCTGGCACTTGCTCAGGAGCCGGGTAACCGACTTGGGATCGAAGACGTTCGCTTCGCGCAGCGCGGGCTCCGAAAGTGCTTCGCGAATGTAGGCCGGAGCGCCATCTGCGACGAAGCAAAGCGCGTTGGGGGCCCGGTAAGGCTGCTTCTTGCGCGTGACGATTTCCGACGGCACGATGGGTTGCGCCACGCGCTTCAGCACATGCTTTTCATCGAGCACGCGCAGCTTGTAGGCGGCAGGAAGCGAATTCGCGAGCCTCACGAGTTCATGATCGAGGAACGGGAAGCGCCCCTCGACGGAATGAGCCATCAGCATCCTGTCCCCTTGTGAGGAAAGCAGGTATCCCGACATCAGCGTCTGGATCTCGATATACTGGTCCTGCGCAAGAGAGCCCCATCGCGAAAACTCCGCCGGCAGACGGGCAAGCAGCTCGGATACGGCGTTGCGGCGCTCCGTTTGGGCGCGCATGTCTGCCGAAAACAGCCGCTTGATGGCGCTTGTGGTACGCCAGCGCGTGCCATGCGCAAAACCAGGCGCGTCACAGGCGTGGATGTCGCGCCCGAAGAACTGGCGTGCCATCGCCTGCTGCTGCACCGGCGAGCGGCTGAGATAGGGATAGAGGCGCTCCAGCAGCCGCGAGCGTCGCGTCGAGGCGGGCTGGCGTCCCCAGAAGCGGCGGACCTTGCCCTCGCGGAACAAATCGTAGCCGGCGAACATTTCGTCGGCCCCTTCGCCGGTCAGCACGACCTTGATGCCATGCTGGCGCACCAGTCTCGAGAGCAGGAACAGCGGCGCCGGCGCGGTCCTGAGGATTGGCCGCTCGGTGTGGTAGGTCACCTCAGGGAAGATGCCAGCGATATCGCTGCGCGAAACAACCACCTCATGATGGTCACTGCCGGCCACGCCGGCAACCAGGCGCTGGAAATGCGTCTCATCATACTCGGCGTCGGCAAAACGCAGCGAGAAAGTCTGGAAGCGCTCGCCCGCGAAGCGTCTCCCCAGCGTGGCGACCAGCGAGCTGTCGAGCCCGCCGGACAAATAGCAGCCGACCGGCACGTCGGCGCGTACTATCCTGAGCGCCGTCGCGGCTTCCAGGGCGCTGCGCACTTCCTCCACCGCGTCATCAAGCGAGCCGGTGAATTCATCATCGCCGGGTCCGTCAACCTCTGGATAGTCAGGCTTCCAAAAAGCCCGCTCCCGGACGACGCCGCTTTCATAAATACGAATGCGCCCCGGGGTGAGTTCGCTTACTCCTCCAAACACGCCCTGTGGCGGCGTGACAGTCCAAAGTGTGAAAGTCTGATCGATGCCGGCTGGATCGAAGGCGCGGGGTATATCCGCATCGGCCGCGAAAATGGCCTTCACCTCGCTGGCGAAGTAAAGCCGCCCGCCATGCTCGCAAAAGTGCAGCGGGCAGATGCCGAACCGATCCCGCGACAAGACGAGACGACCTGCCACGGAGTCCCAGATGGCGACTGCCCACTGCCCATTCATTCGCTCGAAGGCGGCCTCGCCCCAGGCATGATAGGCATGAACGATGACCTCGGTGTCGCTGCGTGTGCGGAAGCGATAACCGAGCGCGACCAGGTCTTGTCGCAGCTCGACGTAATTGAAGATTTCGCCGTTGAAGACGATCCACATTGTGTCGCCCGCGCCGGCGAGTGGCTGCTGACCGCTTGCGAGATCGATGACGGACAGGCGGGCATGCGCCAATCCCGCACGTCTGTCCCGGTAAAGGCCGCGCTCGTCCGGGCCGCGATGCGCCAGCGCGCCCGCCATGCGTATCAGCGCATCCCGGGAAGGGGGCGCCGCTGCGGCGCTCAGCGACACAATTCCGGCGATGCCGCACATCGCCTAGCCCTCGCCCATTGAAGAGGACACCAACGGCCGCGCGTGAAGATAACGTGCGGCGCGCCGCTTGCTGTCGATATCCTTGAAAACCTTCTGGACCTGCATCACGGTGAGGCCGGTTGCCTCAGCGACATCTTCGTCGGCGATCCCATGGTTCAAGCCGTAGAGGCACAGATCCATCAGATAATAAGGCAGCGCGAAGTAGAACTCCTCCTGACTCTGCGCCATCGAGAAGGTGTCCGTGGTGGGCGGCCTGCGCCGGACCTCGTCCTCCACCCCAAGATATTCGGCCAACTGATAGACCTGGGTCTTGTAGAGGTGGACGATTGGCATCAGATCGGCAATTCCGTCGCCCTGTTTGACGAAGAAGCCCTGGTCGTACTCCAGGCGGTTCGGCGTGCCCGCTACCGCGTAGTTGAGGCGGTCGGCATGGTAGTATTCGGTCATCTTGCGCAGGCGCTGCTTGTAGTTGGTTGCAGCGACGATCTGCAGATAGGCTGCCGACGGCAGACGCACCGTGTCGGTCCTGCCCTCGGGGTCCTGAACCGTGAGGCGCGTGATGTTGAGACCGTTGCTCTCGAAAACCGAGGCGAGCACCAGCTTGCATTTCCAGCCGTCCCCATATTCGGGAACGACGGTCTGGATTGCTTCGGTCTGCCGTCTATAGGCGCCGATTGCTTCCAGGGCCGGCGTTATATCCTCCAGGATCGTTTCGATACCAAGCTGTGCGGCGACAATGCGGCCGAGCCTCAGTGAGTCGCCGGAGGAATGGCGCTCCGGCATGAATATCCCGAGGACCTTGCCTTTCCCAAAGGCGCGAACACACAACGCCGCGACGACGGAGCTGTCGATGCCGCCTGAGAGGCCGACAACCACCCCTCGACGTCGCAGCGTGCCGAAGACCTGCTGGCGCAAGATCTGGACGATGCGATCGACTTCCGCGCCAGCGTCGAGCACCAGCGCGTCCTTGCCGAATGTTGAGATCAGGTCGATGGCTTGTACTCCAGTTTGCGAGACTCGACTGGCGAATAGGTTTTCGCCACCGCTTTCTCGATAAGGGGACGATTGGTGGTAAGGTGAGGCTCTACAACCAGATCGATGTGGCTGCCGACGATCGGAATCACGTCCAGATGGGCGAAGACGCTATCCCAGCCGATTGCCAGAGGCATTCCGGGTCGAGCACAGCGGAACAGGGTGCCTGTGATCGGCAGAGCCGGCTTTGGCTCGGCCACCCATTGGAAGAAGGCTTGCGCGCGCAAAACCTCTTGCAGTTCCAGTTTGGTTCTAAAGCTCGTCGCGTTGAACTGTCCGTGAGCGAAGCGGTCGAGAAACTGGACCAGTTGTGCCTCGCGCTTCATTGCCACGGCGACTTTCGCGAGGGCCCGGCAAGCCATCCGGTAAGCGGACACGCGGTTGGTTCGGATTCGATTGACTGTGCGCGTAAACGTCTCCCAGCGGGCGCTTCGCTCCCCGACGAGACTGGTGTCGAGGATGCCGAGGAACTTTACGGTTCGCCCCGAGGCCAGCAGCCGCGCCGCAACCTCGAAGGCAACAGCGCCGCCGAGCGAATGGCCGAGAAGTCGTACATGACCCGAGGGTTGGGCGCGGCGGATCTGGTCGACGGCGGCGTCGGCCATATCGGCGAGGCTGTCTTGTCCGCGCAGTATCATAGCCAGGGCCGGATACCTGATCGGGGCAACGCGCGTCACCTTGCCCATCGCTGCTGCAAAGGCAGCAAGGCTCGGGCCATAGCCGACGGACCCTGGGAACAGAAAAAGAACGGGAGGGTCGTGCTTCTGGGCGCGCGCGCTTTGATCGCCTGCCTGGGCGGACACGACCGCCTTGACCATTTCTTCCAGGCTCATCCCGACGGTGAAGGCCTCAAGGCCGAGTTCCTGCCCGATGGCGCTTTCGATTTCCATGACGCAGTGCAGCAGCTTCAGCGAATCTCCTCCGGCGTCATCCCAGCGTCCTGCCGCCACGCGCGTATTGAGAATGCTGGTCCATGCCCGCTGGACGACCTGCTGCGCCGTCAGCTTGCCTCGCGGCTCGAGCGGACGCGCGGTCGCCGCTGTCTCTCTGGCTGAAAGGTCCATCTCTGCAAGTGTCGTGATGTCGACTTTGCCGCTCGGCAGGCGCGGAACCTCGGCGATCGTGTGCAACCGCAAGGGACGCAGCGGCGGCGGCAGATTGGTCCTGACAAGCTGGCGAAGCTCGTCCGAAAAGGTCCCTTCAGCCGAGCGCCGAGGAACAGCGAAGGCGACAAGCTCATTCGCGGCCGTCACGATTGCCACAGCATCCGCGACAGAGGGTGCGCAACGCAGCACCCGTTCGAGTTCGGCTGGCTCGACGCGTCGACCGTTGATTTTTACCTGGCGCCCCTTGCGACCGACGATGTGCAGTAGGCCTTGATCATCAAGTCGAACGAGGTCACCTGTCGCGAAAATCCGAAGGCCTGGATCGTCCGGGTCTGATGTTGCCGGTACAACCGCCCCGTCCTCCCAATGGCCAAGCAAGACATACGGACTCCTGATCAGAAGCTCTCCGCTGCGGCCCGGTTGAACGCGGCGACCCGCTTCGTCGACAATTGCGAAGGTGATTCCAGGCAGCAGTCCGCCAACTGGAACCGAATCTCCATGCTCTGGCCAGTCTCGCGGCAGGAACCATTGCGAGCCGGTGGTCTCGGTTGACGAGTAACCGATCTGGACAAGGCACGTATCGGAGACGGCCTTGCGCAGCAGGGCGATGTCGGTCCAGGGCACCTTCTCGCCACCGATCCGGGCGACTCTGAGTGAATGGAACGCTTCTGCAGGTCCGTCTGCCATAAGCGCGCGAAGCAGTGCCGGCACCAGATAGGTGATTGTCACGTTTTCGGATCGCACCAGGCGTTGAACGGCGCGCAAGCCGACCGCTTCGACTTCGACCAGATGCAAGGTGGCGCCGGTGAGAAGAGCTGCAAGAATCTCCCGGCACCCGGCGATTGTGGCGGGTCCGGTCAATGGCAGGAAAACATCATCCGAGTTGATGTGGCATGCATCGACGTATTGCTGGACCCGGCACAGCAAGCTGCGCTGGCTGTTAACGATGCCCTTGGGCCGGCCCGTACTCCCTGACGTATAAAGCACGATGGCGGGCGCATCGACCGATACGGAATAAGACCGAGGCACTTGCCCAGCCGGCGAGGCGGCACTGGTCGACACATCGATCCAACTGACCCGGTGAGGCAAACCATCGGGTCGGACATTTCCCTCGCCCAGGACAGCTGAGAGCCGCGCTCCGGCCACGATTTCAAGGATCCGCGAGCTAGGATCTCGCGCGTTGAGTGGCACCGAAGGCCGCCCAGCCGTCATGCTTGCCAGCATGGCAATGGGATACCAGGCCGAGTTGGCCTGAAGAATCCCTATCGCCTGTCCGTCTGGGACGGCCGCCGCGATCTGGTAGGACAGCGTCTCGACGGACCGGAGGAGCTGGGAATAGGTCAGACGATTGGCGCCGTCGCTGATTGCAAGCTTGTCGGGGTACTGGCGGACAACATTTCGCAGGTGATCGAAGGCCGCAATGTTGGTAAAATCGACGCCCAATCTTTGAAATGGGCGCAGTACGGGACCGCCCTGATCCAGTGCGTATTGTGCGACACTTGACCAATTATCGGAGGTCGTTATCTGACAATCCACCGCTAGATCCTGATCCGCGACTTCTGATCCCAAATATGCCGAAGACATGAGTTGCCTACGCTAAGATTAGGGTCACTTATCGCCCCCCGCCCCAATCTTTTCATCGATCATTCTGATGATGCCCTGATCTTCCCTCAAGGACGCTTGGCTAGTCACTTCGCCTGTTTCGCAAGCCGCGGGCGGAGCCAATCATGCCAGGCTCGCTGGCTGTTGTGGTGCGCATGACACGGACACATGCCAAGGCGGGATCGAAGACCAAGGTGGGGTCGAAGACGGAATTGCCGCTATTCAGGCATATTGCCTATTCGGTGGTTCTCCCGGGCGATACCGGCGATGCTTCGGTGTCGGAATAGCTGCCGGGGACAAAACAATATGCATAGATCTGTCCCCGATTTTCGTCGGTCACGCGGATCCAATCCTTTTCCCACGTTCGGAAGGTAATGCGCCCGCCCGTCATCATAGCTGCGGCTCTGAACGGACTCGGCGCGTTGACAACGCGCACCGAGATAACATCGTCGCCATCCATGCGCTCGACGAGATACGTCTGCATGAGAGCCTCCCCATGCCCCGCTAGATCACCCGTACTTTAACGCCGGCTAATGAATTCGGTTGCAACTGCTTAGCGAAACTTTGGGTTCCGATACTTTCCGTACCTACCGGCAACGGGGTCCCTCCCACTCCGTATCCGTCAGGTTTTCAGCGACCGGATGCCAGTTTCAGGGGAAGGCAGGCTGATTCCGGCCATGCCGGCGACGCAACGCTAGGCCTCCGCGTGGCGTCGCGATCACGGAGCATCACAATGCGCCGGCGGAGGCATGGGACAGCAGGCTATTCGAAGTTTCTGAACCTGCCTTCACGACGACTGCGCCGTGTCGACGATCCGTTGGAACAGTAGGCCGGGTCCTGGAACGTCAATCGTGTTTGGCCAGGAAGCGCCCGACGGCGGCGAGGCAGTCGTGCTTTTCCTCGACATGCGGCATGTGGCTGGAATTCGGGAAGACCAGCCCTTCGACGTACGGGATAAGATCCAGAAAGGGCTGGACGCAGGCCTCGGTCGCTTCGTCGTAGAAGCCGCGGAAAACCAGGGTCGGCGCCTCGATCCGATGCAGGCGGTCGACGATGGTCCAGTCCCGCATCGTGCCGATGACGTGGAACTCATTGGGACCATTCATGGTGTGATAGACGGTCGGATCTTCCTCGATTGCCGCAAATGTCCGGGCGGCCTCTGGCGGCATCGGAACGACGCGACAGACGTGACGGTCGTAGAAAGCCTTCGTCGCCGCAACATATTCGGGGTGATCGGTGGTTCCCGCCGCTTCGTGCCGGTCGAGCGCACTTTGCACATCGGCTGGCAACTCGGCGCGCAATTGCCGGGCTCCTTCCACCCACAGCGCCATCGAGGCCAGCGAATTGGCCAGGATCAATGCCTTGAGCCCTTCAGGGCGGCGCACGGCGTGCTCGGCCGAGAGTATGCCGCCCCAGGACTGGCCGAGCAGGGCATAATGGCCGGCGATGCCGACATGGGCGAGCAGCGCATCGAGTTCGCCCAGGAAGAAATCGACGGTCCAGAAGTCGCCGCCCTTGTCCGGCAGATGGGTCGATTTGCCGTTGCCGATCTGATCGTAGTGGATGACGGCTCGCCCGGTTCCGGCAAGCTCCTTGAACGAGTCCACATAGTCGTGGGTGCAGCCCGGTCCACCATGAGCGACGACCAGGGGCAGCTTGCCCGACCCGAGGTCCCCGGTCACACGGTACCAGGTGCGATAGCCCTTGTAGTCGCTAAATCCTTCGGTGATCGCATGTGCCGTCACAGTCCAAGCTCCGCATCATGGCGCGGCAGGAGCCACTTTGGCGCACCCCTCCCAAGCCTTGTTTGCGGCTGACGGTACTAAGCGGCCCGGCGCATTTACAGCTAGCACTATTTATAGGTTCGCCGGTTATAAGTTGGCCCGAGCCAAGGCCGATCGCCCGCAGGTCGCGAGCCTCAATGCTCCGGTTCGAGCAGCCGGTAATGGGCGGCGAGCGCGATGGCATGGAAGCGGTTGCGCGCACCAAGCTTTCGCGTCGCCGCGTTGAGGTGCAGCGTTGCGGTAGGCACCGCACGGCCAATCTCACGCGCGACCTGCTTGGCCGTCAGTCCGGCAGCGGCCAAGCGCAGGCACTGGCGTTCGCGCGACGTCAGATGGACATGTTGGCAGGTGCGGATCCCGGCGTCGAAACCGGCGTAGACGGAGTCATGCAGCAGATGACCCAGATCGCCGATCTCGGCGATGAAGGGTCTGGCTTCGAGCTCGAACCCGGCCTCCGGCTCGGCACGGATCGCGGTGAAGGTGGCGAGATCGCCGCCGGCAAGGCGAATGGGTACGGTGACGCCGCAGGTCATCCTGGTGTCAAGCAAATAGCTGACCACAGGATCGTGCTTGGACTGGAGCACGCGCTGCATGACGGTGCTCTGAACGCCGTTGTGCGACCAGAGAAACGGTCTCGATACGGTGAGCGCGGCCTCCTGCACCGGATCGAGCTGATAATATCCGCCCTTGCACCAGAGATCCTGCATGTCGCGCGGCACGTTGCGCAGAGCCATCAGCGAGGGCGTGATAAGCTCGCCCTTGTGACTGACCGGCACGGGCGTATAATCATAGATGAATGCGGTGAAACCGATCGGCTCCAGCACCTCCGTTGCCACCGCCATGGCAGCGTCGATGCTCATTCCAGTTCGGAACCGGCTCTCTAGATCGCCTGGAAGGCTTTGCATCCGGCAAGCTTACCCGCTGATGATTGCTTGTCAAATAGCCATGTCGGCCGGTTGCTCAACAAATAGGCGGGATAAGCCTGTCCGACCCTATCTATCTTAATAGCTATCCCGTCCGGCTTCGCTCGCCGTAGTCTTTTGCGATTGGGCCAAGTAGCGGACGCCGTTCGCAACCCCAGCACTGTTTTCAGCCGCGCAATGGTCGATCGACCGGGTTCAGCGCGGCAAAAGCCGACACGCCTCCATGAGGGAACAAATATGCGACTCCAAAAAGCATTTACAGCGTTGATATCCGGGCTGGCTCTGCTCGGCGTGACGATGATGTCGCCGGCAAGCAGTGCCTTGGCCGCCGAGGGCAAGCCAGGCGGCACGCTCCGATTGCTGGCCAATGCCGCGGCAGGCACCGCCGATCCGCACATCAACTACACGCTGCAGTATTTCCAGATCAATTATATCCTCTACGATGGCCTGGTGACCTACAAGAAGGCCGGGGACAAGACGGGCTTCGAGGTCGTCGCGGACCTGGCGGAAAGCCTCCCGCAAGTCGAGAACGGCGGCAAGACCTATGTCTTCAAGCTGCGCAAGGGCATCAAATTCGCGGATGGCTCGGACGTCACCACAAAGGACGTGGTCGCTTCGTTCCAGCGCATCTTCAAGATCAGCGGGCCGACGGCCGGGACCTTCTACAAAGGCATCGTCGGCGCGGATGCGTGCTTGAAGGCCCCGGCGACATGCACCCTCGACGGTGGCCTGTCGGTCGACGATACGGCCCGAACCATTACCTTCAACCTGGTCCAGCCGGATGCCGAGTTCCTGCAGAAGCTGGCCGTTCCGCATGCGTCGATCCTGCCGGCGAGCGCACCGCTCAAGGACGCCGGCACGGATCCGATCCCGGGTACCGGACCCTACATGATCGCCAGCTACGACCCCAACAAGCTGATGAAGATTGTGCGCAACCCTCATTTCAAGGAATGGAGCAAGGAAGCGCAGCCGGCCGGATATCCGGACGAGATCGACTATGAATTCGGCCTGACCGACGAGGCGGCGGTGACGGCGGTCGAGAATGGGCAGGCGGACTGGATGTTCGACCCGCCGCCGTCCGACCGTCTCGCCGAACTCGGCACCAAATATGCCAAGCAGGTCACGGTTCACCCGCTGACGGCGATGTGGTACGCGCCGATGAACACCAATCTGGCGCCGTTCAACGACATCCGCGTTCGCCAAGCCGTGAACTTCGCGATCGACCGCGCCGCGATCGTCAAGCTGTTCGGCGGCAGCAATCTGGCGCAGCCGGCCTGTCAGATTCTGCCGCCGGGCTTCCCGTCATTCGCAGCCTATTGCCCGTTCACCGCCAATCCGGGTGAGAAGTGGTCGGCGCCGGATATGGACAAGGCCAAGCAATTGGTCGCGGAATCGGGAACCGCAGGCCAGGAGGTGACGATCATCACCGAGGACACCACGGTCTCCAAGGCGATCGGCGTCTACCTCCAGGATGTGCTCAACCAGCTTGGCTACAAGACGTCGGTCAAGCCGATCTCGCAGAACATACAGTTCACCTACATCCAGAACACCAATAACAAGGTGCAGATTTCGATCTCGCAATGGTTCCAGGATTACCCGGCGCCGTCGAATTTCCTGCAGGTCTTGTTCAGCTGTGCCTCGTTCACGCCGGGTTCCGACGCCTCGGTCAATATTTCGGGGTTCTGCGACAAGTCGATCGACGCATCGATGGACGAGGCAGAGGCAGCCACCATCGCCGATCCGGCCAAGGGCGCGACACTCTGGACCGCCATCGACAAGGCCGTGACGGACAAGGCTCCGGTCGCTGTCCTGTTCACGCCAAAGCGCGTCGATGTGATCTCTTCCAGGCTGAAGAACTTCACCTTCAGCCCGCAATTCTACTGGATTGTCAGCCAGTCCTGGGTGGAATAGCCGACCGGAGCCAATGCGACGGAGTGCCGCTGGCTCTCCGTCGCATTTCCTTTTCCGGCGGATCAGCGCATCTTCCAGGCCGCGATTTTTCCTAGGCAATCCTGTTCATGGTCAATGTCATTGCGGACCAGCCCGCCATCCCGGTTCGCCGGGCCACCGATGGCCCGTGGCGTACCGCTTGGCGCAAGCTGAAAGGCGATCGTTCGGCAATATCGGCCTTCGCCGTGCTCGTCGTCATCGTGATCGCCTCGCTCGCGGCGCCGCTTTATGCGCGATACGTCTCCGGCACCGATCCATTTGTGACCAATCTCAATGGCGAGATCGTCGTCGATGGGGTGACCCAGCCGGTGCTGCAGCCCTCCACCGAAGGCCTTGGCCTCGGCATGACGCCGATCGGGCCGACCTGGCGCATCGGCCCCTATATGCTCGGTGCCGACAACCAGGGCCGTGACGTCGCGGCGCGGCTGCTTTACGGCGGACGGGATTCGCTGTTGATCTCGGGTGCTGCAGCCGTGCTGTGCCTCGTCCTCGCGACGTTTCTGGGTGTCGTTTCCGGCTTCTTCGGCGGCATCGTCGACATCGGCCTGTCGCGCATTCTCGACGTGCTCTGGGCCTTTCCGATTTTCCTGTTGGCGATTTCGTTGTCGATCGTGCTGATTGCGCAGAGCATCCAGATCGGTCCATTCGAGATCCGCTCCGGCAGCCTGTGGCTACCGGTCTTCATCATCGGCATCGTCTATGTGCCCTATGTGGCGCGGCCGATCCGCGGCCATGTCCTGACCTTGATGCATGCCGAATTCGTCACCGCTGCGATCGGCCTAGGCGCGTCACCCTGGCGCATCCTTTTGCGCGACATCATGCCCAATGTGGTGACCCGCATCATCGTTTTCGTGCCGTTGATCCTGGCGCTCAACATGATGACGGAATCCTCGCTGTCGTTCCTGTCGATCGGCGTGCAGCCGCCGGATGCCAGCTGGGGCACGATCATCCAGGACGGCCAGGGCCTGCTTTATTCGCGGCCGGTCGTGGCACTGGCGCCGGGGCTAGCCATTGTCATCACGGTGCTGGCCCTCAACATTCTGGGCGACGGCGTGCGCGACGCGCTCGATCCGAAATCCTCGCCGAGGGGCGTCTAGTGGTTGCCGCGCTCGGCTTCCGGCTTGGCCAGATGGTGCTGGTCATGTTCGGCATCAGTGTCGTCGCTTTCTTGATCTTCTTTGCGACGCCCGGCGCTGATCCATCGGCGCGCATTGCCGGCCGCAATGCTTCGCAAGAGACGCTGATCCAGGTGCGCCACGATTTCGGTCTCGACCGGCCATTGCCGGTGCAATATGGGCTGATGATGAACCGGCTTTTCGTCAGCCGCGATCTCACCTCCTTCGTCAATCGCGGGCAACGCGTCATCCCGACCGTGATAAGCGCCATTCCCGTGACGCTGTCGCTGGTCGGCGGCGCGGCAGTGCTGTGGGTGCTGGGTGGACTGATCGTCGGGGTGATCGCAGGCGCTACGCGCGGGACATTCATCGATCGCGCACTGATGATCTTGAGCCTGGTAGGCGTGTCGATTCCGGTCTTCTGGCTGGGCGAGGTCGCCAACCTGCTGACGCAAAGCCGCTGGCACGACAGCTGGCTGTTTTCCTGGGTTCCTCCGCTCGGCTACATCCCCCTGACCGAGAATCCCTGGGGCTGGTTCAAGGCGCTGGTCATTCCGTGGTTCACGCTGGCAACCCTTTATGTCGGCCTCTATGGCCGGGTGCTGCGGGCAAGCCTGATCGAGATGATGCAGGAGGATTTCATACGCACCGCCCGGGCCAAGGGGATCGGCGAGCGGCGGGTGCTGCTGCATCATGGCCTCAGGACCTCGCTTGTCGCATTCGTCACCATGTTCGGCCTCGATTTCGGTGCCCTGGTCGGTGGTGGCGCCCTGCTGACCGAAGTGGTCTTCGGACTGCAGGGCGTCGGAAAACTGACCTATGAGGCGCTGCAGACGCTCGATCTGCCGATGATCCTGGCCACCGTGATCTACGCCGCCTTCTTTGTGGTGATGGCTAACTTCGTCGTCGACGTGGTCTTCGTCATCATTGACCCGAGGGCTCGCGATGTCGGCTGATGCTCCTCTTCTGGTGGTCAAGGACCTCACCGTCTCCTTCCGCAGCGACGAGGGCCTGGTGCGCGCGGTGGGAGGTGTTTCGTTCTCCGTCGAGCAGCGCGAGATCGTCGGTGTGGTCGGCGAATCCGGTTCGGGCAAAAGCCAGACCTTGCTCGCCATCATGGGGCTGATCGACAGCCCCAACGCTATCGTATCCGGTTCCATCCGTTTCATGGGACAGGAGCTGATCGGGCTCAAGCGACGTGCGCTCGATGCCATTCGCGGCCGCCAGATCGCGATGATCTTCCAGGATCCGATGTCGGCGCTCACCCCGGTGCATACGATCGGCAACCAGATCGGCGAGCAGGTGCGCGCGCATGAAAAAGTGTCGGCGAAAGCGGCACGGGCGCGGGCCGTGCAATTGCTGGATGCGGTCGGCATCGCAAATCCGGAGCGGGTCGTCGACAGCTACCCGCACCAGCTTTCCGGCGGCATGCGCCAGCGCGCGGTGATTGCCATGGCGCTCTCGTGCAACCCGGTGCTGCTCGTCGCGGATGAACCGACTACAGCCCTCGATGTTACCGTGCAGGCGCAGATCCTCGAACTGATCGGACGATTGCGCGACCAGTTCGGTTCCGCGGTGATCCTGGTCACGCACGATCTTGGCGTCGTCGCCGAAGTCGCGGACCGGGTGCTGGTGATGTATGGCGGACGCTTCGTCGAGGAGGGCGGCAAGAGCAGCGTGTTCCGGGCGCCGCTGCATCCCTACACATGGGGCTTGTTCGGCTCGATCCCGCCGATGGAGGGACCACGTCCAGCCCGGCTTGCTGCCATTCCGGGAATTCCGCCCTCGCTCTCCAACCTGCCGAAAGGCTGCGCCTTCGGCCCCCGCTGCGCCTTTCGCCACGACGCCTGCCTGGCTGAGCTGCCGATCATGCAAGGCGGGAGCCATCGCGCCGCCTGCCTGTTGCCGGAGCCTACGCGCAGGCAATTCGCTGCCCAGAGGCCTGGCGGCGTGGCGGAGATGCAACGATGAATGCCATGCCACGCGAACGTCCGCTGCTTCGTGCCGGCGACCTGTCGAAGCGCTATAGCGTCGGCCGCTCGATCTTCCCGGCGCAGCGCCGGACCGTGCATGCGGTCGATACGGTGTCGCTCGACATCTGGCCCGGGGAGACCCTCGGCATCGTCGGCGAGTCCGGTTGCGGCAAATCCACGCTTGGCCGGTGTCTGGTGCGTCTGACCGAAATCAGCTCGGGGTCGCTGGAATTCGAGGGCCGCGACATCAGCGACGCTTCCCAGCGGCAGCTTCGTCCGTTGCGGCGGCAGATGCAGATGGTCTTCCAGGATCCCAGCGCTTCGCTCAATCCGCGCCGGCGGGTCGGCGATCTTCTGGCCGATCCGTTCCGCATCCATGAACGCCTCTCGGCATCGGAAATGGCGGACCGCGTGGCCGAGCTCCTGCGCCGGGTCGACTTGTCGCCCCAGCACGCATCGCGCTATCCGCACGAATTCTCCGGCGGCCAGCGCCAGCGTATCGGCATCGCCCGCGCGCTGGCGCTGCGGCCACGGCTGATCGTGGCCGACGAGCCGGTCTCGGCGCTCGACGTGTCGATCCAGGCGCAGATCGTCAATCTGCTCGCCGACCTGCGCGAGGAGTTCAACCTGACCTATGTGTTCATCGCTCACGACCTTTCCGTGGTGCGCCAGATCTCGAGCCGTGTGGCGGTGATGTATCTGGGATCGATCGTGGAGAGCGGGCCGACCGACGAGGTCTTTGCGGCGCCCAGACACCACTACACCGCGGCGCTGCGTTCCGCCGTGCCGATACCCAGCATCGAACGGGCGCGGCGCGGCCGGCTGGTGCTCAAGGGTGACCTGCCCAGTCCGATGAGCCCACCCTCCGGGTGCCGGTTCCACACCCGTTGCCCGGCTGCCACCCCGATCTGCCGCAGCGAGCGTCCGCTTCTCCAAAGCATTGGCGAGGGCCGCCTGGTTGCTTGCCATCATCCAGCCGACGGTTGACGACCGGAGTTCTCGTTCAGCGATATCGGATCAGGACCGTTCAGCCGTAATCGTCCTTTCGGCGAGGATAGAGGCCGATCTGGACGCCGCACGATCCGGCGCTATGTTGCGCTTCGGCGGCCGGGCATCGCGAATGCCTAATACTAAAGTAACTGTTCTCGCGTTGCCGAGCGATGCTACGATTTGAAGGACGGGCATAGCCGGCCGTATAGCGCTGCGCGATCTGGTGCCGAAGAGGACGGAATGTGGGAGGCCACTCTTCGTGCCGCAGCAGGCAGCCGCCGACATGATTGATCGTTGTCGACCATAAGGGAGGAAGTCACCAATGAAGATATCGTACCTGGTCTCGGCCGCGCTTCTTGCAGCGACTGCGATGCCTGCCGCAGCCGCCGAGATTTCCGACGGCAAGGTCAAGATCGGCATTCTCAACGACCAGTCGGGCGTCTATGCCGATTTCGGCGGCAAGTGGTCGGTCGAGGCCGCCAAGATGGCGGTCGAGGATTTCGGTGGCAAGGTGCAAGGTGCGCCGGTCGAGATCGTCAGCGCCGACCACCAGAACAAGCCGGACATCGCCTCCAACATTGCGCGGCAGTGGTATGACACCGAACAGGTCGATTCCATCATGGAACTGACCACCTCCTCGGTGGCGCTCGCCGTCCAGGGGATTTCCAAAGAAAAGAAGAAAATCGACATCGTCACCGGCGCGGCGACCACCGAGCTAACCGGCAAACAGTGCTCGCCCTATGGCTTCCACTGGGCCTACGACACGCATTCGCAGGCAGTGGGGACCGGTGGCGCTCTCGTCCAGCAAGGCGGCGACAGCTGGTTCTTCGTCACAGTCGATTATGCATTCGGATATTCGCTCAAGGAGCAGACCGCAAAGTTCGTCCAGAGCCATGGCGGCAAGGTGGTTGGCGAGGTGCGTTACCCGCTCGGCTCGACCGACTATTCATCCTTCCTGCTGCAGGCGCAATCGTCGGGCGCCAAGGTCATCGGCCTGGCGAATGCCGGCCTCGACACCTCCAACTCGATCAAGCAAGCGGCCGAATTCGGTATCGTGCAGGGCGGCCAACGTCTTGCAGCACTTCTGTTCACTCTGGCCGAGGTGCATGGGCTCGGCCTCGAGGCGGCGCAAGGCGTGGTGCTGACCGAAGGTTTCTACTGGGATCGCGACGACAAGAGTCGCGAGTTCGCCCAGCGGTTCTTCAAGCGCACCAACCGCATGCCGAATATGATCCAGGCCGCCACCTATTCAGCGGTGACCCAGTATTTGAAGGCGATCGACAAAGCCGGCACCGATGGAACCGAGGCGGTCGCCAAGGAATTGCATTCGATGCCGGTGAACGACGTCTTTACGGCAAACGGCAAAGTGCAGGCCGATGGCAACATGGTTCACGACATGTATCTTTATCAGGTCAAGTCGCCGAGTGAGAGCACCAAGGAGTGGGACTATTACAAACCGCTCGCCACGATCCCCGGCAACGAGGCGTTTCTGAGCCCCAAGGAGAGCGGCTGTCCCACGGCCGGCGAGTGATTGGCGGACCGATGGAACCGCCCGAACCGAGTGAGCCGCGGGTGGTGCTTTCCGCCCGCGGTTTGCGGCGTGACTTCGCCGGCTTTGTTGCGGTCAGGAATGTCGATCTCGACCTCTACCACGGCAACATCCACGCACTGATCGGACCTAACGGTGCCGGCAAGACCACCGTCTTCAACCTGCTCACCAAGTTCCTCCCGCCGACCAGCGGCAAGATCGAACTGCTCGGCCACGACATCACCCGCACCTCGCCGGCCAAGGTCGCGCGGATGGGCCTGGTGCGCTCGTTCCAGATCTCGGCGGTGTTTCCACATCTCAGCGTGCTCGATAATGTGCGTGTTGCGCTGCAGCGGCCGGGCGGGCTCAGCGTTCAGTTCTGGCGCTCGCTGGCGGCCCTCGATCGATTGACGCCGCGCGCCGAGGAGCTTTTGCGGTCGGTCGGCCTCGACGATGCCAAGAACAGGCCCGCCGCCGATCTCTCCTATGGCAGGAAACGCGTGCTCGAGATCGCCACGACGCTGGCGCTCGATCCGAAAGTGCTGCTGCTCGACGAGCCGATGGCCGGCATGGGGCACGAGGATGTCCGCACGGTTTCCGACATCATCCGCTCGGTGGCTAAGGAGCGCGCGGTGCTGATGGTCGAGCACAATTTGACTGTTGTAGCCGATCTTTGCGACTGGATAACCGTCATGCAGCGCGGCGAAATCCTTGCCGCCGGCGACTATGCCACGGTCAGCCGCGACGAGCGGGTGAGGATCGCCTATATGGGCACCGCCGATGAGTGAGGCCGCGCCGCTTCTCGCAGTCCGCAGCCTCAACGCCTGGTATGGCGAGAGCCATGCGCTGCACGGCGTCGATCTGGAGGTCTTTCCAGGTGAAACGGTGACGTTGCTGGGCCGCAACGGCGTCGGCAAGACCACGACATTACGCGCCATTATCGGGCTGATCCGCCAGCGGACCGGGCAGATTTTTTTCGACGGCAAGGATTTGATGCGCCTGCCGTTGCACCGGACCGCGCATCAAGGCATTGGCCTGGTGCCGGAGGAACGCGGCATCTTCGCAACGTTGACCGTGGACGAGAATCTGGTCCTGCCGCCGATCGTCGCCGAGGGCGGCATGAGCGTGGAGGAAATATTCGATCTCTTCCCCAATCTGAAGGAGCGACGCAACAGCCCCGGCACCAGGCTGTCGGGCGGCGAACAGCAGATGCTGGCGATCGCGCGCATGCTGCGGACCGGCGTGAAAATGCTGCTTCTCGATGAGCCGACCGAGGGACTGGCTCCCGTCATCGTGCAGCGCATCGGCGACTTGCTGGCGACGATGAAAAAACGCGGCATGACGATCCTGCTGGTCGAGCAGAATTTCCGCTTTGCCAGCCGCGTCACCGACCGTTTCTACCTGATGGAGCACGGCAAGGTCGTGGCGGGCTTTCCGGTCGGCGAACTGCCGGATCGCATGACGCTGCTGCATGAAGTGCTGGGTGTATGATGGCGCCATGACGATGATCTTCGGAATACCCGTTCAGGCATTCCTCGGCCAATTGCTGGTCGGCCTCATCAACGGCTCGTTCTACGCAATGTTGAGCCTGGGCCTGGCTGTCATATTCGGCCTGTTGCGCGTCATCAATTTCGCCCACGGCGCGCTCTATATGCTCGGCGCCTTCATCGGCTACCTGCTTCTCACCCGGTTCGGCATCGGCTACTGGCCGGCTCTGATCCTGTCGCCGCTGATCGTCGGCGGCTTCGGCGTCGTGGTCGAGCGCCTGGCGCTGTCGAGGCTTTACGACATCGACCCGCTCTACGGGCTGCTTTTCACCTTTGGCCTCGCGCTCGTGCTCGAAGGGGTGTTCCGCTACTACTATGGCGTATCGGGAAGTCCTTATTCCGTGCCGCCGCTGCTTTCCGGGGGAACCAATCTCGGCTTCATGTTCCTGCCTAATTACCGCGGCTGGGTGGTGGTCGCCTCGATGATCGTCTGTTTCGGCACCTGGGCGCTGATCGAGAAGACCAGGCTGGGCTCCTATCTGCGCGCGGCAACGGAGAACCCCGGCCTGGTGCAGGCTTTCGGCGTCAACGTGCCGTTGCTGCTGACTCTCACCTACGGCCTCGGCGCCGCTCTTGCCGGGCTTGCGGGGGTTCTCGCCGCGCCGATCTATCAGGTCAGCCCGCTGATGGGATCTGACCTCATCATCGTCGTCTTCGCCGTCGTCGTGGTCGGCGGCATGGGATCGATCCTCGGGGCGATCGTCACCGGTTACATGCTTGGCCTCGCCGAAGGCCTGACCAAGGTTTTCTATCCCGAAGCCTCCAATCTGGTGGTCTTCGTCATCATGGCGATCGTGCTTCTGGTCCGGCCAGCCGGCCTGTTCGGAAGGGATGCCTGAGATGGCCGAACTCTCACTTCGCGAGACGCGCGCCAAAAGTTCGGTATGGCTTGAATGGACGCTGGTGGGGCTCGCCATTCTGGCGCTGCTGGTGGCGCCTTTCTTCGTCTATCCGATCTTCCTGATGAAGATGCTGTGCTTTGCGCTGTTTGCCTGCGCGTTCAACCTTCTGCTCGGCTACACCGGGCTGTTGTCCTTCGGCCATGCGACATTCTTCGGCGGGGCGGCTTATTTCACCGCATACGCGGTCAAGGTCTGGGGCTGGCCGCCGGAAGCGGGCATCCTGCTCGGTGTCCTGGGAGCCGCGCTGCTCGGCCTTGTGATGGGCTTCTTTGCCATCCGCCGGCAAGGTATCTATTTCGCCATGATCACGCTGGCGCTGTCGCAGATGTTCTTCTTCTTCTGCGTGCAGGCGCCGTTCACCGGAGGTGAGGACGGCATCCAGGGCGTGCCGCGCGGAACGCTCTTCGGCATGCTCGACCTCAACGTCCCGATGAACATCTATTATTTCGTGCTGGCGGTCTTCCTGATCGGCGTGTTCGCCATCTGGCGCATCATCAACTCGCCTTTCGGCATGATCCTGCGTTCCATCCGGGAAAACGAGAGCCGGGCCATTTCGCTGGGCTATTCCGTCGCCAATTACAAGCTGGCGGCATTCGTCATGTCGGCAACATTGGCCGGGCTGGCCGGCGCGCTCAAGGCGATCGTTTTTCAGTTTGCCACGCTCACCGACGTCACCTGGCAGATGTCGGGCGAGGTGATCCTGATGACGCTCCTCGGCGGCATCGGCACCATGGTCGGGCCGATCATTGGCGCCAGCCTGGTCGTCGGCCTGGAAAACACGCTCGCCACCTCGAGTTTTCCTGTGACCATCGCCACCGGCCTGACCTTCATGGTCTGTGTGCTGGTTTTCCGGCGCGGTATTGTCGGTGAGGTCTATGCACGGTTTCTCGGGCCAAAGGGTAACGCGAAAGACTGAACGGCTCAGTTCCGCCTCGCTACGCGATGCGTAAGCCTTGCGCATCGAGAAGCACGCAGCCCAGCGGGTCGAAGCAGACATCGACCGCTTCGCCTTCACGCAGCGGCTGGCCGTCGATCAGCGTGTTGGCGCGCACCTGCGTGCCGGCGCCGATGTCGATCTCGTAGACGGCGTTGCCGCCGAGATAGGAGGTCGAAACGACCCGTCCCTCCAGCCTGTTGGCAGCACCGGCGGCACCGACGGTGAGCTTCTGCGGGCGAACGACGACGGTGACCGCGCTGCCAATCGCGAGCGCCTTAGGCGCGGCCGCCTTTACGACGTGGCCGCTGGCCAGCGCGATCGTCGCCATCTTGCCGTCCATCACTGTCACGCTGCCGGGCAGCATGTTGGCCTTGCCAAGGAAATTGGCGACGAATGCGGTGGCCGGCTGGTCATAGACCTGCGCGGGGGAGCCGATCTGCTCGATCAGGCCGGCGTTCATCACGACGATATCGTCGGACATCGACAAGGCTTCTTCCTGGTCGTGCGTCACGAAGATAGCGGTGATGCCCGTCTCCCTCTGGATTTTCTTGATCTCGACTCGCATGTCCTCGCGCATATTGGCGTCGAGCGCCGACAAGGGCTCGTCCAGCAGCAGCACTTCCGGCTCGAAGACGATGGCGCGGGCCAGTGCGATGCGTTGCTGCTGGCCGCCCGAAAGCTGTGAGGGCAGCTTTGTCTCGCTGCCGGGCAGCCGCACCATATCCAGCGCCTTCTTGACCCGGCGCACGATTTCCGGTTTCGGCACATTTCGGTATTTCAGGCCGAATGCGACGTTGTCGAAGACGTTCTTGTGCGGAAAAAGCGCGTAGTTCTGGAACACCAGACCAATGTTGCGCTTGTAGATCGGGATGTCGTCGACCCGCTTTCCGCCGATCGAGATCTGGCCACTGGAGATGTCGACCAGGCCCGCGATCGATCGCAGGATCGTCGTCTTGCCGCACCCGGACGGACCCAGCAAGGTGACGAAACTACCCTTGCGGATCGCCAGTGAAAAATCGCGTACAGCGGCGAACTTGCCGTAGAAAATATCGATGTCGCGAAACTCGACCGCAGGCTTTCCTATCGGCTGCCGCTCGCTCTGGGCGAGCGGGTCACCAGCAACCCCAGCCGAAGCCGGCCGGGGCTGATGGTCGTGACTGTTGTCGTCATGCACCTTTCGACACCCTGTCCCATTGCTTGGTCCAGGCGTCTTCGTTCTTCGCCCAGTAGAGCGGATCGGCGAAGGTCAGCGATTTCATAGATCCGGTCGGGTCGAAGGCCGGAAGTGCTGCGATCTTGTCGGTCAGCTTCACCTTGGTCGGGTCAAGCGATGGCGGATAGTTCTGGCCCTCGGCGACGGCGATCGACGTGGCCGGGTCCAGCATGAAGTTGATCAGTTCCTCGCATTCGGCCATGGGCGAACCCTTGAGCACCAGCATGTCCTCCATCCATGCGTATGAGCCGGCAGGGTCGAGATAGCCGATCGGCTGGCCCTGCTGCTGCAGGGCGGCGACACGTCCTGACCAGGCGTCGGTGACGACGATCTCGTTTCGCGACAGGAGGTCCATGAGTTCCGCGCCGGAACTCCAGAATTTCTTGGCCAGGTCCCGGGTCTCGCGAACCTTGGCCCAGACCGCATCCATATCCTGGATGTTGTTGGGGTCTTGTTTCGTCTGCAGCGCCGCATACCAGACGCGCGTCGTCATATCGGCGTAGCCGCCGATCTTGCCGGCATATTTCGTGTCGGTAAGCAGGTTGGCGCCCTTTTCCTTGGCTTCCTCCGGCGAGATGACCTTGTTGTTGTAGGCGATGCCGGTGGTGCCGTAATCATATGGCACTGCCGACAGCTTTGGCGTGATCTTACGGAACGGCTCGATCATGGCGGTCAGCACATTCGCCATGTTCGGAATGTTCGCCTCGTTGATCTCCGAATTGAAACCGCCATTGACATATTTGATGTAGTAGTTGACGCCGGAAGAATGGACGATCTGGAAGTCGCCCGGCTTCGACGTCTTGATCTTGGTGATGATCTCGTTCTCGTCGCCAAAGGTGCCCTGGACGACCTTGACCTTGGACTTGGCGGTGTAAGGCTGGAACGCGTACTTATCGATCGCTTCCTGCACCACGCCGCCCCATCCGTCGAAGCGCACTTCCGAGACCGCGGCCAGCGCCCGTCCCATCCAGGGCATGGAAAGCCCGGTGGCGGCGGCAGCGGCGGCCGTCAGCGTCAGGAATGATCGCCGGCTGATGTCGCCATTGGCATAGCGTTCGTTGAGCCGTTCCAGTCGTTTGGTGGTTGTCAGTTTCATTTCCATTCTCCCATTTTCATTTTCACTTGCCTGCCTTGAACCAGGTGAGGCTTTGCAGGATGAGCCCGCCAGCCAAGGGAATGCCGACCGTCAAAAGGATCATGACGGTTCCGAGCGCGTTCACCTCGGGGCTGATCGAGATCTTCAGCATCGAAAGGATTTGCGTCGGCATGGTCTCGACGCCCGCCGGCCGCCAGAACAGGCTGGCCGAGGTGTTGTCGAACGAAATGGTGAACGCGAGCAGAACACTGGCAAGCACTGCGGGAATGAGCAGCGGCAGCGTGATCTCGCGGAATGTCGACACACGCGGCGCCCCGAGCGAAAGCGCTGCCTCCTCATAGGAACGTTTTATGCCGACCATGCGCGCCTGGACGATCAGCACCACGTAGGGGAGCGTGAGCAGAATGTGGCCGAGCACCAGCAGCGTCATGCTGCGCGGCTGGTCGACGGCTTTGATCATGACCAGCAGGCCGACGCCGAGTATCGTTTCGGGGACCAGCGCGGGAAGAATGACAAGCGTGTTGATCGCCTGCTTGCCACGGAACTCGAAGCGCACCAGCGCCAATGCCGCCATGATGCCGAGCAGCGTCGTCACCGTTGCCGTCACCAGGGCAATCCACATCGATGTCCTGAAGGCGTCGAGAACCGGCTCGTTGGTGAGCAGCTTTTCATACCATCGCAGGCTGAAGCCGGTAAGGGGAAAGCCGCCGAACATCGAGGCGTTGAAGGAAAGCACGATCGTCGCGAGGATCGGCGCAAACATAAAGACGTAGACGCACACCGTGATCGCGCCGGTCAGCCGCCACGCCCATCTGCCTTCGCGATCGGGATGATCCGCTCTCATGCACTGAGGCCCTTCATGATCTGCGATAGGCCCATATAGCGGCTGTAGGCGGCCGCGGCCGCGCCGAGCAGGACGAACAGGACGATCGAAAGCGTGGCGCCCATCGGCCAATTGAGCTGCCCCATGATGGTATCGTAGATCAGGTTGCCGAACAGCGCATCGCGGCTGCCGCCGAGCAGCTGCGGCGTCACATAGGAACCGGCCGCCAGCACGAAGCAGAGCAGCAGCCCGGCGCCCAGCCCCGGCATCGATAGCGGCAGGGTCACTTCGCGGAACGCCTGCGCGCTGGTACAGCCCATCGAGCGGGCGGCGGCGATCAGGGTGCGGTCGATGCTTTCCAGGCTGACATAGACGTTCAGGATCATATAGGGCAGCAGAAAATGCAGCAGCCCCATGATGACGGCGCCCTCGGTGTAGAGCATCGGCAACGGCTCGTTGATGACCCCCAGCCTGATGAGCGCGACGTTGATCAGCCCCTGTTCGCCGAGGATGTGAATCCACGAGAACGTCCGGATGGTGAAGCTGATCCAGAACGGCACGATGAGCAGCAACAACAGCAGCCATTTGTGCCTGAAGGTCGTGGCCCAGATGAAATAGGCGGGGAAATAGCCAAGGATCGCACAGATCACCGCGGTGATGGCGCCAACGCGAACGGTCTTCCAAAGAAAACCGTGATAGTAGCTGTCAGTGAGGAATTCCTTCCAGTTGTCGAAGGTCAGTACCGCCGACTCCACTCCCGCGGTGACGAAGGTGAAAAACGTGTAGACCGTCATCATCGCGATCGGCAGCAGCAGAAGCAGGGTAAGCAGCAAAAGCACAGGCGCGACGAGGACCCAGGCCAGTCGCTGATCGTATAATTTCCACCCTTTGGTCACGACCGTCCAACCACTTTATATGCAAGCCGCCATCACCGGGCTCGGCTCCGGACCAGATTGGGCGATCGGCGTTCAGGTGTCCACTCTGCATATGGCTCCTGCGCAAATTCTGTGCAGCGCCACTGCCCGGTTATCGGTCCTGCTGGATTCGACAAATTGCCCGGCGTTCTGCCTGCGCATTGATTAAATCAGATATCCCGATATACAGGATAATTTCGGATATAGATTTTGCATGGGTCGGGCAATTTCATGAGTCGCAATTTTCTGGTGATTGAACCTGAGGAAGGCATTGCCGTGCTCAAGGGGCTTGCCTCCTCGGCGCGCATCTCGATGCTGAAACTGCTGCATGAAAAGGGGCCGATGAATGTCAACGAAATCGCCGCCGTGCTGTCGCTGCCGCAGTCGACCGTCTCGACCAACATCCAGGTGCTGGAGGATGCGGGGCTGATCCGCACCGAGAACCTGAAAGCGAAGAAAGGCAGTCAGAAAATCTGTTATCCGACGGCCGAAGAAGTGCTCGTCGTGTTCAAGAGCGAATATCGTGCGGTCAAGAACGACGCGATCGAAGTGTCGATGCCGATCGGGCTTTATACCGGCTTCGAGGTCACCGCACCTTGCGGCCTTTGCTCGCCGGACGGCATCATCGGCCTGCTAGATGTTCCCAACACTTTCCTCGATCCGGACCGCATGAAAGCCGGTCTGCTATGGTTCACGCGCGGTTTTGTCGAATACCAGTTCCCCAACAATGCCAAGCTCGCCAATGCCGAGATCACCGGACTCGAAGTGGCGATAGAGCTGTCCTCGGAAGTGCCGGGCACCAGCGCCGATTGGCCCTCGGACATCACGCTGACGATCAATGGCGTCGATGTCGGCACCTGGACGTCGCCAGGGGATTTCGGCGACAAGCGCGGCGTCTTCACGCCCTCATGGTGGAAGCTCAAGGGCTCGCAATACGGCAAGCTGAAGAACTGGCGAATTGCCAATGACGGCACCTATGTCGACGGCCTCAGGATTTCCGAAACCGGCCTCGCCGCACTCGATCTGAAGAGCCATCATTCAATCCGCGTCCGTATCGGCGTCAAGGATGACGCCAAGCGCCCCGGCGGGATCAACATTTTCGGCAAGGGCTTTGGAAATTACGATCAGGACATCCTGCTCAGGATCAAAACTGGTTGATATCATGAAACCGGGTTCTGAAGATAACGCAGCAATTTCAAATAGCTGGCTTTCTACCGTGCCAAAGCGTTCGTCTAATTGTCCTACATTTGGGTATTTTGGCTTGACGAAGGGCTGCCAATCCCGCTTTGATATCGGGCAAGATGATTTAAATCATCGTTTGTGATATCGATGGGAGGAATGCATGAAGGCAGCCGTTACGGCTCATCCGCATTATGTTGTCTCGGAAATCGATCCGAGGCTCTACGGATCCTTCATCGAGCATCTGGGGCGAGCAGTTTACACCGGCATCTACGAGCCCGGCCATCCGACAGCGGATGCCAACGGCATGAGGCAGGACGTCATCGATCTCGTCAGGGAACTCAATGTTCCGATCGTCCGCTATCCCGGCGGCAATTTCGTCTCCGCCTACAATTGGGAAGACGGCATTGGCCCCAAGGAACAGCGCCCAGTCCGCCTCGATCTCGCCTGGCACACATCGGAAAGCAACGAAGTCGGCCTGCATGAATTTGCCGATTGGTGCACCTCCGCCAACACCGAGATGATGCTTGCCGTCAATCTCGGCTCGCGCGGCCTAGACGAAGCCCGCAACCTGCTGGAGTACGCCAACCATCCCGGCGGCAGCAAATGGAGCGACAGGCGCATCGCCAACGGCCGCAAGGAGCCCTTCGACGTCAAGCTCTGGTGCCTCGGCAATGAAATGGATGGCCCCTGGCAGATCGGCCACAAGACCGCGGACGAGTATGGCCGCCTGGCGCATGAGACGGCCAAGGCCATGCGCGCCTTCTCCAAGTCACTCGAGCTGGTGGTCTGCGGATCTTCGAATGCCAAGATGCCCACCTACCCTGAATGGGAAGCGACGGTTCTCGACCACACCTACAACGAGGTCGACTACATCTCGCTGCACATGTATTTCGACAACGAAGCCAACGATGCTCCGAACTATCTCGCCATGAGCGAAAAGCTCGACGACTACATTGTCTCGGTCGCCGGCGTCATCGAGTATATCAAGGCCAAGAAGCGCTCCAACAAGCAGGTCTACATCTCGTTCGACGAATGGAACGTCTGGTACCATTCCAAGGAGCAGGACAGGAAGATACTCGGCGGCAGCGACGGTTGGCCGTTCGCCCCGCCGTTGCTCGAAGACATCTATAATTTCGAGGATGTGCTGCAGGTCGGCCTGATCCTCAACACCTTCATCCGCCGTTCCGATGTCGTCAAGATCGCCTGCCTGGCACAACTGGTCAATGTCATCGCGCCGATCATGACCGTTCCGAATGGCCCGGCATGGCGGCAGACGATTTTTTATCCCTATCTGTTTGCTTCTAACTATGGCCGCGGCAACGCGCTGGATCTCAAGGTGGAAAGCCCGACCTACAAATCCACCGTTGCGGGCGAGGTCGCCTATGTCGATGTTGCCGGCGTGCACGACAGGCAAACCGGCCACGTCACGTTCTTCGCCGTCAACCGCCATTCGAGCGAGGCAATCGAAACAGTGGTCGATCTCACCGGCTTCGGCGCGGCGGAGATCGTCGATCACCGGGTGATGGCACACGCCGATCTGAAAGCCGTCAATTCGGCCGAAAACCCTGGCAATGTCAGCCCCAGGAAGGGTGAGGGCGCCTCGCTCGCCGGCGGCAAGCTGAGCCTGTCGCTGCCGGCCTATTCCTACCAGGTCATACGCCTGAGGCTCTGAGTTCAGGCGGATCATCGAGAAAGCGCAAACGCTGAGGAGGAGCGTCGACGTGACGGCCAATATCGAGATCAGGAACGTGAGCAAGCAGTTCGGTGCCATGACCGTGCTGGATCATCTGTCGCTCTCCATAAGGGCACGCGAATTCATCGTGTTCCTGGGCCCGTCCGGCTGCGGAAAATCGACGCTTCTTCGGATGATCGCCGGGCTCGAAGCTGTCGATAGCGGCGAGATTGCCATCAACAACGAGCGCATCGATCATTTGCCGCCGGGCAAGCGCGGCATTGCGATGGTGTTCCAGTCCTATGCGCTTTATCCGCATATGACGGTGCGCGACAACATGGCCTTCGGCCTTGCGAATATCGGCGTACCAGGCAAGGTCATCGAGGCGCGCATCAACGAAGCCGCTCGCATCCTCGAAATGCCGCATCTGCTCGATCGCAAGCCGGGCCAGCTCTCCGGCGGTCAGCGCCAGCGCGTCGCCATCGGCCGTGCGATCGTCAAGGAGCCGAAGGCCTTTCTGTTCGACGAGCCGCTCTCCAATCTCGATGCGGCGTTGCGCACCCGAACCCGCATCGAGCTTGCTCAGCTTCACCAGCGGCTGCAATCGACGATGATCTTCGTCACCCACGACCAGGTCGAGGCAATGACGCTCGCCGACCGCATTGTCGTCATGAACAATCGCAAGATCGACCAGATCGGTACCCCGATGGAGATATACGAGCGCCCGGCGACCAAATTCGTCGCGGGTTTCGTCGGCGCACCGGCGATGAACTTCGTCGATGCGACGCTTGACAGATCCGGCGAGAACGCCACAGCCAGGTTTGCGGACGGCATCTCGGTGCAGACCGAGATTGCCTCCAGCCAATTGACCGACGGCAAGTACACTTTCGGCATCCGTTCTGAAGACGTGCGCATCGTTGCCGCCGGGCAGGGCAATGCCGACGGCGTCGTCGATGTGCTCGAGCGGCTCGGCGAACGCACGCTGATCTACGCGCGGCTGGGTGATGGCCAGCAGATCGTCGGCTCGGATGCCGGCAACAGCCGCGTCGCCGTCGGCGACAGAATCGGGCTCGCCTTTGACGGCCAGAAATCGCATCTGTTCAACGAGACCGGCCGCGCCTGGCATGCGAGGGAGGCCTGAGATGGCTGACCGGCTGGCGATGTCCCCGACCGCGACGCTGGCTGTCGGCGTCGGAGCTCCTACTGCCGACATCTATGCGCCGCAATGGCGAAACTTCATTTTCGTTGCGCCATTCTTGTTCTTCTTCACCACGCTGCTGCTCTTCCCGCTGCTCTGGGGGATGTGGCTGAGTTTCCACAAGGCCGACACGTTCTCGTCCGGAAATTTTGTCGGTCTCGGCAATTACGCCAGGCTGTATCACGACAAGGTTTTCCTGCAATCGATCTGGAACACCTTCTATTTCGTGCTTCTGACGGTACCGACGCTGGCGCTGATCGGCCTTTTCCTGGCGCTTTGCCTCAACCGCCGCACGCGCACTGCCGCGGTTTTGCGGACGCTGTTCTTTTCCTCGTCGGTGCTGTCGGTCACCATCGTCACGCTGATCTGGCGCATCGTCTTCATTCCAAATGTCGGCCTGTTGTCGACGATCTACGGATGGTTCGGCGCGACCGCACCGGCCTTCATTTCCGATCCCAGCCTGGCGATGATCGGCATCGCCATTGCCACCATCTGGTGGTGCATCGGCCTGCCGATGATGCTCTTTCTCTCGGCGCTCCAGCAGATTCCGCAGGACATTTACGAGGCGGCAGCGCTGGACAATGCCAATCGCTGGCAGACGCTACGCTCGATCACGCTGCCGTCGATCAAGCGGACCTTCATCCTGGTGATCATCATTCAGATCGTGCTGCAATTCCAGCTGTTCGGCCAGGCCTGGCTGATGACGCGCGGCGGTCCGAACAACCTGACCAAGCCGATCGTGCTCTACATCTACGATACCGCATTCCGTCGCTGGGATCTCGGCCTGGGTGCCGCTGCATCGGAAATCCTGTTCATCCTCATCCTGATCGCGGCCATGGCCCAGTACCTGGTGACACGCAGCAGGGGAGACCAGGCATGAGCGCTCCAGCCACTTCCATCAAGGGACGGGCATTTGGCGACCACGTGCTATTAGCCCTCGTCATCCTGCTTTCGATCGTCATGATCGCGCCGGTTCTGTGGGTCATCGGCCTGTCGCTCAAGGACAATGCCGAGCTGATGGCCGATCCGAATTCGGTGTTTCACGCGCCTTATACGCTGAAGAACTACATCAATACCGTCGGCACCTCGTCGGTGTTCATCTGGGTGCGCAACAGCATCATCGTCTCGGGCGGATTGACGCTCGGCACGTTGATCCTGTCGTCGCTCGCCGGCTACGGCTTTGCACGGCTGAATTTCCCCGGCCGAGACGTGCTGTTCGTGATTGTGCTGTTCGGCCTGGCGGTCCCGGAGCAGGCCGTGCTCGTCGCCCGTCACCAGATCTTCAGCATGCTGAAATTCCACAACACCTATCAAGGGCTCATCCTGCCGGGCCTTTCGGCTCCGTTCGGCGTCTTCTTGATGACCCAGTATTTCAAGGCCATCCCGAAGGAGCTGGACGAAGCCGCCATGCTCGATAACGCCAGCCGGCTCAGGATTTTCTGGAAGGTGCTTCTGCCGCTCACGCTGCCTGCGCAGGCGACGCTCGGCATCTTCACCTTTCTCGGCGCCTGGAACGAGTACTTCTGGCCGCTGATTTCGGCGACGAGGAAGGACATGTTCACGCTGACGGTGGGCATGGCCTCGACCCAGACCAACTTCGCCCAGTCCGAAGGCATCGGCTTCCTGATGGCGCAGGCGGTGTTCGCCGGTGCACCGATCCTGATCGTCTACCTGTTCTTCCAGAAATACATCGTCACGGCGGTCTCCGGTGCTGCGGTGAGATAACGAAGACTGCCTGACGGCCGGGGGGAATGCGTAGCGATTGAAGCACGAAAGCCAATCCAGGGTGGAGCGGCGGAAACTCAGTAGGAGGAACTGATATGAAACTGAAGAAAATACTGTTTGCCGCAGTTTCTGCGGGCGCAATGATGCTCGCAGCTCCAAGCTTCGCCGCCACGGAACTGAGCGTGCAGCGCTTTTTCGGCGCCTGCGATGCCGATTTCGGCACCAACACCGATCCCACCAAGGCCGTTGGCGAATGCGGCATCATCACCTCGCTGATCAACAAGTTCAACGCCGACAATCCCGATGTCCACGTCAACGTCACCACCGTGGAATGGCCCGGCTATGATCAGCTGACCGCGCAGTTCGCTTCAGGCGACGCTCCGGACATCGTCACGATCCATGAATCCGTACTGTCGGATTATCAGTCGAAGGGCCTGTTGATGCCGCTCGACGATCTCTTGAAGTCGGTCGGCGTGACACCCGACGCCTTCACCGACGCGGCGCGCAATGGCGCCACCAAAGACGGCAAGATCTACGGCCTGCCGATCGACAGCTGGACGATGCTCTATCACATCAACATGGATCTTTTCAAACAAGCCGGCCTGGTCAATGCCGACGGCACGCCGATCTTTCCAAAGTCGCCCGAGGAACTGCTCGCCCAGGCCGAACAGTTCAAGCAGAAGACGGGCAAGCCTTATTTCGTCCAAAACCTGGCCAATGAGACTGCACTCTACACACGCAACCTCTACACCTATCTTTTCCAGCAGGATTCCGATTTCTTCGCCGATCCGAAACATGTGAAGTTGAATACGCCGGAAGCCAAGAAGGTCGTCGAGATGTACAAGGCGATCTTCGAGAAGGGTTACACCACCAAGGATCTCGACTATGGCGGCTCGATCAACGCCTTCCTTGCCGGCGAGGGTGGCGTCCACCTCAACGGCACCTGGGTGGTCGGCGATTACAACGCTCAGTCCGAGACCAAGGGTACGGCGCTCAACAAGGGCGGCTATGCGGTCTATCCGTATCCGCAGCTGTTTGGCGGCACCCACGCGCAATATGCCGACGGCCACACCTGGGCCGTTTCGCAGAAAGACCGCACGCCTGAACAGATCGCGGCCATCGGCAAATTCCTGAAGTTCTTCGCCGACAACGACTTCGAATGGTCGCGCACCGGCCACTTGCCGGCCTATAAGGCCGTCATCACCTCGGAGGCCTTCGAGGCCCTGCCGCATCGCAACACGATCTCTGCGGTCGCCGACCTCGGCAAGCCGCTGCCGTCCGCCGTACAGCGTCAGTTTGCGATCCAGGACATCATCGGCGAAGAGATGAGTGCAGCAATCAGTGGCCAGAAGGACGTCGACACCGCCCTTGCCGACATGGAAAGCCGCGTCAACGAATTGCTCGCCAACATCTGATCACGGGTTTCGAAAGGCCCTCCCAAGGCGCCCCGCGGCTGGAAACGGCCGCGGGGTTTTGGTGAGGCAGTGATTATTGTCCTCGAATTGCGAGACTTGCCGGTGGCAACCGGGTCAAACACGCCAACCACGGCACCGCAACCTCGGCAGCAGCCGACGCAAGCCCTGCCTGGAGGGTTCCATTAGAACGCCGCGGCCATGGGCATTGCGACCTTGTTGGGGATCTGGATGTCGATCTCCAATCTCGATGTCGTCTCGCCGTGATCCATGCTCACCTGCAGGAAATCCTGATCGACCTGAACATGCCGGGCGATCACCGCCATGATCTCCTCGCGCAACACGGAGACGAGATCGGGCTGGTTGCGGCTTCGACGCTCGTAAGCCAACAGCAGTTGCAAGCGTTCGCGCGCCACCGGCGCGCTGCCGCGGCGCTTGAAGATATCGAGCAGGTTCATGCTGCCCTCCTTCCCAACAGCCGGTCGAGAAGGCCCCTCCGCTCGAAAGGCAGAATGACCGGCAGGTCCTCGCCCTCAAGTCTTCTTGCCGCGTCGATATAGGCGCGTGCGGCGGGGTTGGTGTTTTCGCTGAGCGTAACCGGCGCGCCCACATTGGATGCGCGCAGCACGTCCTGGCTCTCGGGAATTATTCCCAGCAGAGGCGTGGACAGGATCTCGAGCACGTCATCGATGCTGAGCATCTCGCCGCGGGCCGCGCGCGCTGCATCATAGCGCGTGACGAGGACGTGTTTGGCAATCAATTCACCTTGCTCGGCTTTCATCGTCCTGGAGTCGAGCAGGCCGATGATGCGATCGGAATCGCGGACCGAGCTCACTTCCGGGTTGGTAACGATTACCGCCTCGTCGGCAAAGCGCATGGCAAGTTGCGCGCCCCGCTCTATGCCGGCTGGGCTATCGCAGAAGACGTAGTCGAAAACCGAGCGCAGCTTGTCGATGACATCGGCGACACCGTCCTCGGTGAGGGCATCCTTGTCGCGCGTTTGCGAGGCCGGCAGCAGGAACAGCGTTTCGAGCCGCTTGTCACGGATCAGCGCCTGCGAAAGCTTGGCGGTTCCCTGAATGACGTTGACGATATCGAAAACAACGCGCCGCTCGGCACCCATGATCAGATCGAGGTTGCGCAGGCCGACATCGAAGTCGACGAGGGCCACCCGCTTGCCGGTTTTCGCGACCGCGGCGCCGAGAGCGGCCGTCGAGGTCGTCTTGCCGACACCCCCCTTGCCGGATGTGACAACCACTACCTTGCCCATATTTGTGCCTCCAATGTTGTTAGTTGAGCGGTGCGACGCAAAGTGCGCCGTCCTCGAGAAAGGCCTGTACCGGCCTTCCTCGCGAGGAGGCGTCCATTTCCTCGGCGGTGCGGTACCAGCCGTCCACCGCCAGAAGTTCGGCTTCGTTTTTCCGGCAAAAGATACGAGCCGCGGAATTTCCCGTAGCGCCGGCGAACGCACGTCCACGCAGCGTGCCGTAGACATGGATCGATCCTCCGGCGATGATCTCGGATCCGGAACTGACGGAGCCGACAATGACCACATCGCCATCTGGGTGAAAGATCGACTGGCCGGAGCGGATCGGTGCCTTGATCATCAATGAGTTCGGCGCCTGCGGCTCTTCCGTCTTGGCCTCAGCGGCGGCCTTCGGGTCAGGCTGCACGTAAAGCGCATCAGCGGTGGCCTCCTTGGCGCCAACGAGGAGCGGCGGCAGATCGGCATCGAGAGCAACATTGCCATCGGCCTCGATCGCGTAAATGCGAATCCCGCGCTCCGCGAGCTGTAAGACCAGATCCCGCATCTCGCCCACTTCGGGCTTGAGCATACTCAGATCGAGCACGACCGGACGGCCGGCAAAGAAGCCGGGAGAGTTTTCGGTCCAGTGATCGAGGCTTTGCAGCCATTCCCCTAGCGGGGCCTCAGGGGTGAGGGTGAAGGCTACAAACGAGCGCGCTCGAAAGCGTATGGACTTGTTTTGGATGGGAGCGACGCAGGTCACAGAGGCGAGTCCTTACTGATTGGTTAAGGCTAGCCCGGCATGGTTAACGAAAAGTTAATGGCGGCTTCCCGAGGCGTTGGCGGAGGCATTCTTTTTGCCTCCGATCGTCCCGCCGGGCGCCCTGCTTCCGATGCACGACGAGGTCCTCCTCGCGGCTGCCTGGAGGCGTCTCCAGTTCACGAGGTCGGCCGACCGGTATATTGTTGCCGGAATGCCGCGCCTATTAAGGAGTTATCGATTTGACAAGCGTTGCCAGGGGGCCTGTCGCGGATCGCGGTCGCGCTACCTATGACCTTGGCGCGACCGCCATCTTTGCTTCCAAATCAGACCCGCGCTTTCACTATTGCCTGTATGTGCCTCCCGCGGTTGGGGAAGGCGCCAAAGTCGATCTGATGGCCGCCATCCATGGCACCGGCCGCACCTCTTTTCTTGGATTCCGCGACGCGTTTTCCGAGTTCGGACGCTGGAACGGCTGCGCCGTTTTGTGTCCGCTGTTTCCCATCGGCGTTCTCGGCGATGATGCCCGCAGCGGGTACAAATATATGCTCGAGGGCAACATACGCTACGATCAGGTGCTGCTCGCGATGATTGAGGAGGTCAGCGCCAAATACAGTCAGGATTGGAGCCGTTTTGCCATGTTCGGATTTTCCGGCGGCGGGCATTTCACGCATCGTTTTGCTATCCTGCATCCCGACAGGCTCTGGGCGGCCTCAATCGGCGCGCCAGGCTCGGTGACCTTGCTCGATCCGACGCATGACTGGTGGGTGGGCATTCGCGATCTGCCGGAGAAGTTCGGCATCACCTTCGATGCCGTAGCGCTGGCAAAAGTGCCTGTCCAGATGATCGTCGGCGACGCTGACCTGGAGACTTGGGAAATCACTCATGTCCAAGGCAGCACCCATTGGATGCCGGGCGCCAACGATGCGGGGCTAACACGGCCGGAACGCCTCATGGCATTGTGTCGATCGTTCGAGGAGGCGGGTGCGCGCGTGCGCTTCGATTTGCTGCCAGGCGTATCTCACGAACGGGACGCGGTTCTCGATTCGGTCAAGGATTTCTTCGCCCAACAACTCAAGGAACGAGGGAACGCCTCACGATGAATTCGTCGCGCTCCAGCCCGTGAAGAGATTACGGCGATCAAAACCCGACCACGTCGATCGCATCCAACGCCGATGTGCTGGCAGTGCGCGACAATCAGAGCAACGCTTCGTACCGATCGCCGATCTTATCGACTGTGAAATCCACCGCCCTTTTTTTCAGCACGGCAGCAGGGGTGGGATGGTCCAGCATCTCGGCCATCGCCTCCGCCAGGGCTGCGCCGTCACCGACCGGCACCAAGGTGCCGAAACGGCCGTCACCGAGTATTTCGCGCGGGCCATGCGGAGCATCGGTGGAGATTATGGGGACACCTGCGGCCATCGCCTCGACCAAGACATTGCCAAAGCCTTCGCTGGTGGATGTAAGGACGAACAGATCGGCTGCGGCATAACAGGTTGCGGGATCGTTGACGTAGCCGGCAAAGAGTACGTCCCCGCCGATGCCGATCTGCTCGGCATAGGCGTGCAATTCGGCAGCCAGCGGACCTTCGCCGAAGATGACAAGCCGGGCAGGGCGGCCGACGCGCAGGGCAGCGAAGGCCCGCAGCAAAGTCCGGTGGTCCTTGACCGGCACCAGGCGTCCGGCGGTGGCGATGACCGGGCCATCGCCCATCGCCGCCAACGCTGCCTGCCAGGCATAGGAATTCCCCTGCGGTGCTTCAGCCGGCGGCAGCGGGTTGTTGATGACGACGACCTTGGATTCGGGGAAGCCGCGGGCGATGATGTCACGGCCGACACCCGCCGAAACGGCGATGGCTTTGGTTGCACGCGCTGCAACCAGCGCGGAAAGCCAGATCGCCAGCCTCGCGCCGAGGCCGCTGGCAGGCAGGGAGGTGGCGGCGTGGAAGCTTGGAAAGAATTTTGCCCGGCTTCTGGCCAACATGAGTGACAGCGCCATCACCAAATTGGCGAATTCCGGGGCACTATAGACCGCATCGGGATCAAGGCGGTGGAACAAATTTGCGCTCCGCACGATGCCTTTCAGCGTCGCCGACTTGGCGTAACCCTCGCCGCGCAAGAGAAGGCCGAAGTCGACCAGGTGCACGGCAGCGGAACGCAGCGCGGCGTTAGGGCCTTCCGAGTTCCAGGTAAAAAGCGTGACCTCGTGGCCACGCGACGCCAGTTCATTTGCCATAAGGACGAAAACACGTTCGGCGCCGCCGCCCCTCAGGCTGGCGATGTGGAAAACGATGCGCTTCGCCATGCCTTGCTTCAGGCTCGGCTGGCGGCAAGGCCTGATTGGTTCGGCGGCCGGCGCATGTCGCGGATGATGCCCATGCCGATGGCCAGCAGCATGCCCAGGGCAAAGCCTGCGAACGCTCCTGCGCCTGCCACCAAGGCAGGGCGCGGTGGCCATGAGCGCCCTGGTGGCGGCACCGCGGTCGAAATCACCTGTACGTTTGTGGTGTCGATCTGCTCGCGCTCGCTGATTTGGCGCGCACGGGACAGGAAGCTCTCATAGACCGCTCTCTTGGAGGCGGCATCGCGTTCAAGCTCACGTAGGGCGACTTCGGACTCGCTGTCGGTGAAAACGTTGCTCTTCAGATCGTTCATCCTGGCGTTGAGAGAAGCCAACGAGGCCCTGGCCTTGTCCAGGCTGGCCTTTGCCGTGCCGACGGTGCGAGAGAACTCGGCCCGGAGTTGCGAGTTGACGGTCTCGAGTTCTGTCCTGAGCCTGACAATCGTCGGGTGACGCGGGCCGAAGGTCATCGACTGTGAGTCGATCTGCTGCCGCAGGCCGTTTGACTTGTCGCGTAGCGCCGCGAGCGCTTCCGAAACCGTGGGGTCGGGATTGGCCCCATTGATACCGGAGGCAACCAGGGCGTCGTAGCTTGCCTGTGCGGCGATTACGCGCGATTGCGCATCGACGATTTCGCCGTTGAGCTGCGTCAGCGTCTGCGAACTGACGAGCTGGCCATTGCTGGACGACAGGTTGTGGCTGCGCCTGTAGCTCTCGACCTTCTCTTCGGCAGTCTGCACGTCGCTCTTGAGTTGGCCAAGCCGGCTGTCAAGGGCAGCCGCGGCACGGCTGGCGCCGGCAGCTTCGGCCTTGGCCAGTTCTTCCTGGAAGTTTTTGACTATGGCCTGCGAGATCAGGATCGCCTTGGCGGTGGTTTCCGCAGATACCGAGAGGGTTGTGACAAACGATGTCGGGTCCGCGATCGCGTCTACCCGGTCCGCCAGGTTCTTCAAGGCGATAAGCCTCGGGTCGGGCTTCGCCACAGCGCCAGATGAGGATGTGCTCCGGTCCGGATCGAAAAACTCCGGATCGTGAGTCAGATTCAGTTCGTCCACCACACGGGAAAGCACGTTGCCCGAGGTCAGGATGCGCTGCTTGCTGCGCGTGCTGAGCAGTTGGCTGTCGACCTGGCCCGGTTGCGAGTAGAGGTCGTTTTCCACAACCTGCAAATTGGATGGGTTGATGAGAACCTCGGTCGTGACGGTGTAACGCTGCTTGCTCAGCAATGCATACGCGCCACCGACAATGCCCCCGATTACCGCCAGCATGAAGGCCAGGGCGAGGCCGGCCCGCAGCCAGACGAACAGGCGTCGAAAATCGAGCTCGAGGAAATCGCCGATCTTGTCCAGGGTCACAGTCGCGACAGGCTCTGGAGGTTGCGGCGTCACCGGCGCGGAGCTTAGCGCCGCGACTGGGCCATGCTGTTGCAGCAATGCCCTGCGCCGTGCATTGGCGATACGCTCGAATGCACTGTTGTTGGAAGCCGTCGCGGAGATAGGGGGTGTGCCGGAACCGGCAGACATGGTGACAACCCTTGTTAAATCATTACGCTTGGCCTGCTCTACAGAAACATCGTTAACATCTTATTTTCCAAGTTGGCCCATTTTACTGTTCATACACCCCGTCCGTCCGGCGGACGTTGAAGGGATTTCGTTGCCCAGAATGCCGTTCGAATATCGCCATTTGGATGGGCCATGAGCTATCCCGCTGCCGCTTCGGAACGAGTGTTGTCCAGTCGAGCGCGCCGTCAGAACGCGCTGTCGCTGCTGTTTTTCCTGTGCGCGGCGTTCGCGCTCCTGCTTCGCTTTACGGTGTCGCCGCAGGTGATGAACATGGTCGTCGACTATACGGCCCAGGGAGGCTCGTTCTACGAAAAGCTGCATTTCGGCACCTATGCGATCATCCTGCTGCTTCCTATCGTTCTTTTCAGCCGACCGTTTCTGCTGCACGGCGATGAAATTGGAATATTCAAGGCGTTGATCCGCTATTCGGTGCTGATGTTCGCGCTGGTGCCTTATCTGTTCGTTACCGGCCGTGCGGGCTCCTCCGGCTTCATCATCGATACCTATCTGGTGGCCGGCGCCACAGGCCTGTTGATGCTGGCATTGAATGCAGAGGTGCGGCGGGCGTTGGGAGACGTCGTGCTTGGAATGGCGGTCCTGAGCGCTGTCATCGGCACCATCGAGGCGGTGACTCAACATCGGTTGTTGCCCTATGGCTTGAACGAACTGCAATTCAGGCCAACTGGCCTGTCGTCCCATCCGCTGGCACTGGGCGCGCTCTGCGCCACAAGCATTGGATTCGTGCCGCTGACGCACTGGCGCATCTGGATGCGGGTGATGGCGATCTTCCTGTTGTTCATCGGTTGCGCTGCGTCAGGCGCTCGCGCTGCGCTGATGCTCGCCACGGCGGAAATTCTCATTCTGCTACTGTTCGTGCCCTGGCCAGGCCTATCGCTCAAATACGAGCGGCAGGCCAAATTTTTCGTACTGATGTTCACCGTCGCCGGTGGCGCGGTGCTCGTAGCTGTACTGTTTGCGGGCGGTCTGCTGAATCGGTTCAGCAACACCATCTTCGACGAAAACTTCATGGCCCGGGTGACCATTTACCAGGTATTCGGACTGGTCAGCTGGAACGACATCCTGTTCGGCATGAACGTTGACGACCTGCTGGCGATCGTCAGGCAGAAGCTGCATCTGCCCTACATCGAAAGCGCGCCTGTGGTAATTATCTTGCTCTTCGGCCTGCCCATAGCCCTGCTGTTTACAGCGCTGATATTCTGGTTTGTCTTCCGGCTGCTGCGCGGGGCGCCGCTGCCCGCATGGATCGGCACCATAACGTTCTTGCTTGCCGCGCTGTCGAACAACGCGCTTTCGTCAAAAACGCCGGACATGACGATCATCGTGGTGTTGCTGCTTGCCTACAGGGACCAGTCTTCGGTCGCTGCATTGAAGCCGACTGAGATCCGTTAAGCACGGGCCTCGGATCCGCTCAGCCGGCGCTGTCCACGACCTCGACACGGCCCGCGCGGTTGAGCGTGTGAATGCCGGACCGAGCCCATGCCGGCCCGGGGTCGATTGGGCGGGGCAGTTCGAAACGGACGTCGAAATCGTCAAGCCGATCCAGCCGCATCAAGCCGAGGCCGCCACCATAGGCTCTCGAGCCGTTTTGCACCGGCAGCAGCGAGCCCTCCCGGCGGATAAAGGCGCCGCCAGGCCGAGTGGCCGAGTGATCGACGGCGACCGGATTGAGCGCGTGCGCAGCCCACGGCCCACGCAATGCCGGGGCGGAATAGACGGCCATTGTGTCGGACGCGCTACCGTGACCGAACCGCTCAGTCCCCAACAGCCAGAAGCGGCCGTCGGATTCGAGCAGCGTGGCGTCGTTGAAGTCCCTGTCCGCGATCAGCACCGTATCGCGTACCCAGCGATCCGGAAACTGCACGGCACGGTAGAGCACCAGTTCGCGCGCCGTAGCGCTTTCAGGGATCATGAATATCTCACCGGAGTGAGCGAACACCTGCGGATATGACAGGTGATGCGCTTCCTCCAGCACCATTTTCGGGACGCCGAAAGTGCCGTCGGTGCCAAGTTCCGCGACAGAAATCACCCCGCGGCCGGTGGCGTAAGGAAACTCCTCGACAAAAAGATAGTGGCGGCCATCGCGTTCGAGAACGAACGGATCGGCGTAGAATCGCTGTCCGTCATCGGCAAGCACGGTGAAGGGCTTGCCATCCAGCTGTCCGGTTTCGGCGACGCCTGGACCATCGATCAGCCGGTAAGCAACCTGCCAATAGAAGGGGCGCCGGCCACGTCGCAGTTTTTGCACGGCGCGGTCGACCAACCCCCTGCCGAAAAAGGGCAGATAGTACCTGATAAATCCGCCTTTCTGCAGGGGCGGCGCCGGGCTCTCGGCAATCGGCGCAAGTTTGCCCGTGGAGAATCGGGCGACACATTGGGCAATCAGGGAGATGGCGCCGGCGAGCAGGTCGTTGCTGGTTCGGGACAGCCAGAGCCGATCGCTGATCATCGGCCGCGCCCTGGCGACGGCAACGCCGTCGAGGCGCGCGGTGAGTTCTGGCAAACGCCCGCTCGCCAGCATCTCGGTCATGCCCGCGGCAAGGCTGCTGTGGCCGCAAAATTCGAGCGTCAGGACAGGCGTGCCCCGTCGTGCGGCGGTAGCGGTGAGATCGACTATAAGATCGACTGGGCCGGTGTCGCCGGACGGCAACGGCTCGGAACGGCTCGCCAATGAGGGGCCGAAGCGCCGGCCCTCGAGCGCCAGCACATTATCCATCATGCGCGCATTGGGTTCAGGCGCCGGCGCGCGGCAACTCGAAACCGCATGTCCAGCCACACTCAACCGCGCCAGAAGCTCATTTTCCCAGCGCCGGGATGCGTCGGCGTGGCCGATGATTAAAATATTAGCCAATCCAATATATTCTTTTTCAAGACTACTGCCATAGAACACTTGTCAGCCCAACCTTTCACAAGAGTTAAGCCGGGAGAACGCGGCCTTGGTTATTAATCATATATTAAGAATTGAGATCACGAAGGCGCTTCCCGGCGCTATTATGGCTCTTGCGGGCAATAGTCGGCATGTCCCGAAGGCTGCAGGCGACCAGGATCAGCAATGAACGTCCTTTCACGTCCAAAACTGCCGTCCAGGCAGAAACTGCTGATCGTGTTCGGCACGAGGCCGGAGGCACTCAAATGCTTTCCAGTGGCGCGTGCGGCCCTTGCTCATCCAGGCTTCATCACCGAAATATGCATCACCGCCCAGCATCGTGAAATGGTCGACCAGGTTGTCGAGCTGACCGGCCTGCCTGTGCATCACGATCTCAACATCATGCAACCCGGCCAGTCGCTGTTCGATGTGACCTCGCGCGTGCTCCTGGGCATGGCCGAGGTGCTGGACAAGGCGAAGCCCGATATCGTCATGGTACAGGGCGACACCACCACGGCAATGGCCGCGGCTCTGGCTGCCTTCTACAAGCGTATCCCGGTCGCTCATGTCGAAGCAGGATTGCGCAGCCACAACATCAACTCGCCGTTTCCTGAAGAACTGAACCGCAAGATTGCCGGCGACATCGCCACCTGGCATTTTGCGCCGACCGTTCAGGCTCGCGACAACCTCATCGCCGAAGGAAAGGCCGAAAGCACCATCTTCGTGACCGGTAACACGGTGATCGACACGCTGTTGCACTTTTCAAGCGCGATCGATGCCGACAGGCTGATGAACGCGAAGCTCGCTGCCCGCTTCCCGTTCCTCGATCCTTCCAAGAAAATGATCCTCGTCACCGGCCATCGCCGCGAGAATTTCGACGGCGGTATCCAGCGCATCTGTACGGCGTTGAAGGGATTGGCGGCGCGCGGAGACGTGCAGATCGTCTACCCTGTCCATCCAAACCCCAATGTGCGCTCGGTGGTCAACGCAGAGCTGGAAGGCGTGCCGAACATCCATCTGGTCGAGCCGCAGGACTATCTGCCCTTCCTGTACCTGCAGAAGCAGAGCTATCTGGTGCTTACCGATAGCGGCGGCGTGCAGGAAGAAGCGCCGTCGCTCGGCAAGCCGGTGCTGGTGATGCGCGAAAATACCGAGCGACCCGAGGGGGTCGTGGCCGGCACCGCCCGTCTTGTCGGCACCGATGTCGAGAAAATCCTGTTCAACGCCAATCGCCTGCTCGACGATCAGGCTGCCTATCGCGGCATGGCGGAACGACACAACCCATATGGCGATGGCCGGGCCAGTAACCGGATTGTTGAGGAACTGCTGCATCATGGCTGAAATCAAGACCGTTTCCGTAATCGGCATGGGCTATATCGGCCTGCCGACCTGCGCCATTTTCGCCAGCCGCGGGCTCAATGTCATTGGCGTCGATGTCAACGGAGCGGTGGTCGAGAAGGTCAACCGCGGTGAAATCCACATCGTCGAGCCGGACCTCGACGGCCTGATCCAGAAGGTCGTGGCGAACGGCAAGCTCATGGCCTACAGCACGCCACAGCCGGCGGACGCCTATATCATCGCCGTGCCGACCCCGATGACCCACGACCATAAGCCGGACGTGACCTACGTGCTCGCGGCGGCACGAAGCATCGCCCCGGTGCTGAAGCGGGGAGACCTTGTGGTGTTGGAATCGACATCGCCGGTGGGAACTACGCGTATCATGACCGGGCTGCTTGCCGAGCTGCGGCCTGATCTCAAATTTCCTGTCCAGCATGGCGAAGACGCCGATGTGCTGGTCGCCTATTCGCCCGAGCGCGTGCTGCCGGGAAAGGTGCTGACCGAGCTGATCAACAACGATCGCTCGATCGGCGGATTGTCCCGCAAATCGTCCGAACGGACCGCGGCACTCTATTCGACCTTCGTCACCGGCGACCTGTTCATGACAACGGCCGAAAGTGCCGAGCTGGTGAAACTGACGGAGAACGCGTTCCGCGACGTCAACATCGCCTTTGCCAACGAGCTTGCCGCCGTGTGTCAGGACCTGTCGCTCAATGTATGGGAAGTGATCGATCTCGCCAATCGACACCCTCGCGTGAACATCCTCCAGCCGAGCCCGGGCGTTGGCGGTCACTGCATTGCGGTCGATCCATATTTTATTATCGACGCCGCACCCAACAGCACGCGGCTGATGGCTTCGGCACGCCGGATCAATTCCGAGCGGCCCATGTCGGTGGTCAGGGATATCGAGGCCTTGCTCGACCCCTCCCGCAAACAGACGATCGCCTGTCTTGGCCTCAGCTTCAAAGCCAACATCGACGACTTGCGCGAGAGCCCGGCCGTCGAGGTGGTGAAGCTTCTGTCCGATATCCCCAATGTGAAGATCATTGCGGCTGAACCCAACACAAATTCGCTGCCGCATGAGCTCGAGGGCAGGGGCATCGTGTTCACCGACGCACTTTCGGCCATCGACAGGTCCGATATCGTCGTCCTCCTGGTCGATCATCGGCAATTCAATCTGGTCGACCCCGAAGCGCTCAAGGACAAGAAGCTCGTCGATACGCGGGGTCTGTGGACGTGGCGCAAGGCACGCAAGCCCGACGCCCGCATCGAAGGCAAGAAACCAGAGGTCGCACAAGTGACGCTTGCAAGGGAGCAGGCTGCATGAACGCGCACGCCCCGGCATGGGCGCAGCATACCCTATTGGCGTCACGGCGCCGGGAGTTCCTTGGCGCACCTATCCATGCGCTGACTATGGCAGAGACGCTGGCTATCGCCGACGAGGCGATGACGCTGCGACGGCCGCTGCATCATGTGGTCGTGAACGTCGCCAAGCTGGTGACCATGCGCCAGAATGCCGAATTGCGCGAGGACGTGGCCGGGGCGGACGTGGTCAATGTCGACGGCATTGGCGTGCTTTGGGGTGCACGTCTGTGCGGCGTCGCGCTGCCCGAGCGGGTGGCGGGCGTCGACATCATGATCAATCTGCTGAGCCTCTGCGCGAAGCGTGGATTCAGGCCGTATCTGCTGGGGGCCGAACAGCACGTTCTCGACGCGGTTGTATCGAGACTTGCCAGGGACCATCCGAGCCTCTGCATAGCGGGAATGCGCAACGGCTATTTCAAGCCGGAGGACGAGGCCGGAATCGTCGCGGCGATCAACGCCTCGGATGCCGACTGCCTGCTGGTGGCCATGCCGACACCGCGCAAGGAACGCTTTCTCAAACGCTACCGCGATGAACTCGCCTCAAGCTTCGTGATGGGCGTGGGCGGCAGTTTCGACGTCTATGGCGGCAAGGTTGCCCGTGCGCCGAAGCTGATACAAGCGGCCGGACTGGAGTGGCTGTTCCGCGTCGTCCAGGAGCCGCGACGCTTGTGGCGCCGCTACTACGACACGAACACTGCCTATGCGGGACTGCTGTGCCGGGAGTTCTGGGAGCGTCGCTGGCGCCGAAACGCCGGTTTATAGTTTCGCATTCCCCCACAAAACAGGCGTTGGCCCTGGACTTCGCTTTACGCGATCCGTAGCCGCGCCCGCAGCTGCGCGACGAATTGCGTCGCTGCCACGGGGTGGAACAACGAGGTCAGCCCGAAGAAAACCGCAGCGCCGGCAGTGCCGCCGGCGATAAGAGAGAAGATTGCCGGCACGTCGCCGGCCACCATGCTGGCAAGCTTGGCGGCCACCCCCGTGCTGAGCGAGATGATCACCGAAACACCGATGTCGCGCCACGGCACCGGCACCGGCGTAAGCCGCTCGCTGATGATGATGCAGGTTATGGAGCCCACCACCGAGCCGCCCGCAAGCGCCAAAGCGGCGCCGATCTCCGCCATCGGGGGGATCAACAGCAGGGATAATGCGATTGTTGCCACCGAGCCGAAGAGATTGGCGATGATCAGCAGCCACGGCCGCTTGTGCGCGTGCACCACGACGCCGTAGACGAAGCTGGTGAGGTTGGCGCACAGCACGCTGAAGGCAATGATCGGAAACAGCAGGCCGAAGCGGCCGTGATATTGCGAAGGCAGCATGAGCTCGGTGATATCGCTGCTGAGCGCGACCAGCATCGCTGCAATCGGCAGGCAAAGCCGCATCATCAGCGCCATCAGTTGCGACAGCAGCCGGCCCGACGCCGCGGGCCCATCCTCGTCGAACCGGCTGACCACCTCGGGAAAGGCGCCCATGTTGATGGCGTTGGCGACCATGTCGATCGGCTGGCGGGCCAGCGCATAGGCTGCGGCGAAGATCGCCACAGCGCTGGCGTCGTAATAGATCTTGAGGAACAGACGCTCCGCGCTGTTGAGCCCGAAGCCTACCAGCGCCATGATGATCAGCGGCACACCGAGCGCAAAGAAGTCCCTGTGGGTGAAGCGCGGCGGACCGGTAACGAGCCGTCGCGATGCCATGGTGCCCGCCACGATGCCGGCAATCAAGGCGCCGAGGCTCGAGCCGAGCGATACCGTCAGAAAGCTATCCTGAAAGACAAGGATGGCGCCGATCGGCAATGCGAGTTGCAGCAGGGCACGCAGGGCTTCTAGCATCGAATAGACCGAATGGCGCTGCTGCATCTGCAGCACGGTCAAGGCGAAGCGGCTGATGGACCCGGCGACCAGATAGCCGCAGACCGCGATCGCGAACTCGACCCAGCGTTCAGGCACGATCACCGCAGACGCGCCTACCGATATGACCAGCGCCAGTGCCGTCGTGGCAAGCAACACCTGCCCGGCTAGCATCAGGCTGCCGCGGCTGACTTCGCCCTTGCCGCCCAGCCTGAGCAAGGCGATGCGCAGCCAGTTGGTGACGGCAATGTCGGTCATTTCACCGACGGTCACCACCAGGGTGAGCAGGCCGTACTCGGTCTGGTCGATCAAACGCGTCACGACGACCAGCAGGAGCAGCGCCGAAATTCGCGTCAGCAGGATCGCCGGAGCATAAATGAGCGTGGAACGGAGCAGCAAGGGCGTGTCCCTGGAAAACTCACCTTCGACTAGCCGCCGACTGGCGGAAAATCCAGCGCGACGACGGCGAAGGGTGAACAGATTCAGTTTGAACTAAAAGATTTACCGTAAACCTTATCGGGAACGTTTGCTTTGCAGTTACCCGGTCTGTGTTATTTAGAGTACCATCATGTTGCAGCGCCTCATATCCGATCGAAAAATACATGTCCTGGTCGCGACGCCGTCGGGCGTTTCGGGGCAAGGCGGCATCGACCGCATCATGGGGGCGTTGAAGCAGGAGTTCGAACGGCAAGAAATCGCCGACATCGATGTGTGCTTCCTTGCCAGCCGTGGCCCGGGGCATGTCGGACTTTCGATCTTCTATATGCTCGGCTTTTGCTTACGGATGCTTAAAGCACGTCTGGCTGGACGCGCCGATGTCATTCATATCAACATCTCAGTTTCCGGCAGCACCTACCGCAAGATGGTGATCGCCTCCTGCGCACGGCTGCTGTCGATACCTTATGTCCTGCATCTGCACGGGGCGCAGTATCAGACATTCTGGAAAGCCGACCGCGGTTTCATAAGCCGCCGTATCAAAGCCCTGTTCGAGCATGCCGATCGGGTGATCGTTTTGGGCAGGCTTTGGCGCGATTTCGTCGCCAGCCGGGCGCCGGGCGCAGCCGGCAATATCGTGATCGTGCCCAATGCGACCGAAGTCCCGTCGCTGGCGCATGTCGGCGGCGGCGACCATGTGCATATCCTGTTCCTGGGCCGCATCGGCGACCGCAAAGGCGTACCGCAATTGCTGGAGGCACTGCACAGCATGAGCTCTGTCAAGAATTGGCGCGCCACGATTGCCGGCGATGGCGAAGTCGAGGCGGCACGGGCAAAGTCAGCCGCGCTGGGGATTGCAGACAGGATCGCCTTTCCGGGTTGGGTGGGACCTGACGATGTCGCATCGCTGATCTCGTCGGCCGATATTCTGGTTCTTCCCTCCTTCGCCGAAAATCTGCCGATGTCGGTGATCGAAGGCATGGCAGCCGGTTTGGCGGTGGTGGCGACCCCGGTTGGCGCGGTCGAAGACATAATCACCGACGGGCAATCCGGGCTGCTGGTGCCGCCAGGCGATGTTACTGCGTTGACCGAGGCGCTGAGCCGCCTCGCGGAGAACCCGGCACTGAGGGCAAGGCTTGGTGCCGGTGCCATGGCCGTGCATCGGGAACGGCTTGAGCTCGCCCCGTTTGTCGGCGCAATCTGCGATGTCTGGCGGTCGGCGGCGTCAAGCCGTCAACCGGTCAAGCGCTGAGGCCGACGATCGCGGCGGCGCTTCGAGCCTGAATTCGCGGTGGAATATCTCCAAATTCAACAGCGCCCATATCAGCTTTTCGTGGTCGGCAGCACGCGTGGTGTGTTCCGAGACGATTTGATCAAGCTGTTTCGGACTCAGATAGCTGCGAATGACGGAGTGAGGCGAGCAAAGATGGTCATGCACGTAGTTCCTCATCGATCCGCGAAACCATTCGGCGACCGGTACCTTGAACCCGACCTTGCGGCGGCTGAGAATTTCCTCCGGGAGGATATTGGCCATGCTGTCGCGCAGGATCTGCTTGCTGTGCAACCAACCCAGCCTGTAGCGATCGGGCAATTTGCTGACGAACGAAACTAGGTCGCGATCGAGGAACGGCATTCTCCCTTCGATCGAACCGGCCATCATCATGTGATCGCCTCGTTCCAGGAGATTGTCAGGCAGCCACGATGTCTGATCGAAAAACAGCACGCGGCGAAGATGGGAAGCCGTGGCGCTTGACGAGAACGGAAAGTCGTTGCGCTCATAACGGCGATTTGCGGACGCACCGATCAGGCAAGCGCCCTGCTGCGCCGAAACGGCTCCAAACCAGGAGACCATCCGGGCGGCAAAGTCCCTTTCGCCCGCGGTGCGGGCAAACGTATCGACCTTGGCCGACGCGCCCGGCATGGCGCGTACCAAAGGGGAAAGGACATTATCGTGCAGCGAGGCTGGAACAAGCGACTGGTAGATCCCGGCCAGTGATTCCGCGCGATGCTTGGGATAGCCGCCGAGAATCTCGTCGGCTCCTTCTCCGCTGAGCACCATCTTGACGTCCTGGGAGGCGCGCTCCGACATCAGGTAAATTGGAATATCGCTGCTTTGCGAAACAGGTGCGCCGCGTTGGCGAACCATCGCCGGCAGGTGATCCATCAGATCGCCTGGCTGGATGACAAGTTCGCAATGATCGGTCTTGAAATGATCGGCAACGCGCCGGGCGAATGCAAGTTCGCTATAGGCTGCGTCGTCGAACCCGACGGAAAACGTGCGAATAGGTGTGGCGCTGTGCCTGGCCATCAGCGCGACGATAGCCGAGGAGTCGAGCCCTCCTGAGAGAAAGGCACCAAAAGGTGCATCGCTGCGCATCCTGATCTCGACGGAATGGTCGAGCAGTTCCAGAAATCGCCGCTTGGCGGTTTTTTCGTCGATCCGCTCGGTCAGGGCCGCCTGGTCCGGAGGCGTATAATAGCGCGTTTCCTTGACTACCCCTTGCGACCAGACGGCATAGCTTCCGGGATTGAGCTTGCGGATCTGTTTAAAAAGCGTGCGTGGTCCCGGCACATAACGCCAGTTCAGATACTCGTGCACAGCATCCAGATCGAGTTGCTGCGCATCTTGCTGCGACGACAACAATGCGTTGATCTCCGAGGCAAACAGCAGCAATTTTTCGCTTTGCATGAGGTAAAGCGGCTTTTCCCCGAAGGGATCCCGGGCGAGGATCAATTCCTGCCTCTGAGCATCCCAGAGTGCAAAGGCGAACATGCCGCTCAGCCGGTCGAACATGGACAAGTGCCACTGATCGTAGGCTCGGAGCAGCACCTCGGTATCGGAGCGCGTTCGAAAATGATGGCCAAGGCCGATCAGTTCCTGGCGCAGCTCGATGTAGTTATATATCTCGCCGTTGAAAGTTATTTTGAGACGACCGTCCTCAATCTGCATCGGCTGGTTCGACTCAGGCGCCAAGTCAATGATCGCCAGGCGGCGATGGACCAATGCCAATTGTTGCTCGCCGGTATTCAGGTCCAGTATCTCGGTGCCTTCGGCATCGGGCCCGCGATGCCGCAATGCGTTTGACATTCTGGCGGCCCGCTCTTGTGGATTTTTAGCCCTTCGACCGATCCATCCGGCAATTCCACACATTGTTCCCCCTAGGCGCGCATTCCTCACTTCAGTACAACAAATGTGTTAAACACTTCGTGCCAATACAACCCGACCGGGAGAAAGCTGCCCCAGGCCGTTCCTCGATCGAGCCTGGCGGTCAGGGGTTGCGACCGGTTGTTCGCTGGTGAGGGCGAGTGACGGCACCTATGGCAGGCCCAATACCTGCAGCATCTCGGGGTCGGGAACCGGGGGACCATCGGGCGGGATGAGGCTCATCCCATAGGGATTGGAGAACTCCCAGACAGACCATGGGATCGCGAAGCGTTCGGCCTCTCGGCGCACTGCCTTGAGATAGCGAGAACGGTCGGCCTCAAAGGCGCCCATGCGGCCGTCCGCGGACATGAGGATAGCGCCGAATTCGCCCATGAAAAGCCGCCGGCTGGGAATGCCATGGCCTTCAGCCCAGTCGACAGCCTGGCGAAAGCTCGCCTCCAGTTGGCTCTGGCCCCAGTTCTGCTCGAAATATTTCGCGATTGCTTGGCGCGCGGTGGCCATGTTCATCATCTGCTCGACCCGGCTCAAGCCGGCAGCTTCCATCCGCGCTCTAAGGGTTTCGGTCACCACTTCGGGTGTACTGCTGTCGGCCGGCCAGGGAAGTCCCGAAGCAAAGCTGATTGTGTCATCGGGCCGCTGGTGGGTGAAGCTGTGCGGCTCATACATATGGAAGCTGTAATAGAGGTTTGGGTCATCAAAGCTGGGGCTGAGGTTGACCAATCCGGCAATGCTGCCGCCGCAGGCGCCGGTTGCAACGATGGTAAGTTCGCTGCTGACCGCTCGAATGTCGTGGACGGTCCCTGCCATGATCCGCTGCCAGTCATCGCTGCCGCTCGCATCGCAAGGGTAGTATGCGGGCTCGTTGTAAGGTTCGAGGGCGACTTTGTCGGTGCCTATCTTGACCAGCATGGCGGCGACCGCCACAACCATTTGACGATAGCGGGCGACACCCTCGCTGTCGGCGCCGCCATAGATCATCTCCATGCTGTAGTCGGGAACCTGAGTGACGCCATGCAGGTCGAAAACCACCTTGAGGCCGGTCGACGTGATCCGCTCGACGGCGGCGGCAAGTATGTCCAGCGCCTGCTGCCGCTTGGCGTCCCCGCTGGCAAGCAGCGGGCCGGGATCGACGCTCAGCCGGACGAAGTCGAAGCCCATCGATCGGATGTGGGCAAACACCTCCCCGGCCGGCCAGTCGGTGAGCGGCCTGCTTTCCGCAAGCCACTCCTTTTCGCTGCGATAGGGCGGCCAAACGTAGGTTCCATCTTTGTCCACCGGCGACCAGTTGAGCCACTGATGCACGCCAACGCCGCGCTTGAGAGGGATGGGCGCTGCGTCGGCAGCGACAAGCAAGGCGAGCACCCAGGCAACAACATACACCGCTTTTTGCATCGCTCCCTCCGCATGCTCGCGGGAGATATTAACCGCAACGAACGGGAAAGAAGATTGCCGGCCCGCAGCTTTTCGACGGCATGGTATACAAGGACCGAAACGTTGACGGGGCGTGCATGAGAATCGGCTGGTACATCAACCGATTGCGCAGCATGGGACCGGCCGAGGTGCTGCACCGGCTGGGCGAGCAACGTCGAAGGATCGCGTCGCGCCGCCGCGATGATGGGTGGGAGCGCTATCCATCGCCGCAGTTGCACCCGGTGCTGCCCGGATTTCGCCATGCTGCGCTGGCAGCGACCGACGCTCAACGGCAAGCCATAGCGGCGGCCGCGCAAGAGATGCTTCACGGCCGGTTTTCGGCACTCGGGCGGACATGGCCAAAGCGTGAGCCCGATCTTTTGTTTCCTGCTGAGCTTTGGCGTCTTGATCCGATGACCGGCAGGCTTTGGCCTGGCCCCGAGGCTCATACTTTCGATATTGATTTTCGCGATGGCGGCGACCTTGGCGATATAAAATATGTCTGGGAGATCAACCGGCTGCAGCAATTGCCAGTACTGGCTGCACATCTGCTCCTCAGCGAGGACAATCGATCCCGGAGTGCCATCGAGGCGGCAATCGGCAGCTGGCATTCCGCCAATCCGCCGTTCCGAGGCATTGGCTGGGCTTCCGGCATCGAAGTAGCGCTGCGAGCCATCAGCCTGATCGTCACCCTTGACCTTGTCGGTGACCGGCTTGACCCGGCGACGCTGCGGAAAGCCGGTGAGATACTCGCGGCAAGCGCCTATTGGCTGCCGCGGTTTCCGTCGCGATATTCCTCCGCCAACAATCATCTCGTCGCAGAGTTGGCTGGCGAATATCTGGTCGGCCTGGCGCTCGGGGCCGGATCCGAAATCGCCCGCGGCGCCCTCTTGAATGAGACGCAGAAGCAGATTCTTGCCGACGGCGCCGGTGCCGAGCAAACGCCGACCTATGCAGCTTTCAGCGCCGAACTCATCTTGCTGTGCGCCGCAGCGGCACGCCAGGCAGGAACGCCGTTTCCCTCGGCCGTCGAAGCGCGTCTGGGCGCCTTCGCCAATTTCGTCGGCTGGCTGCCACAGAAAGCCGCCCGCTTCGGCGACGACGATGAGGGCCATGTGCTGAAGCTGGGCGACGAGCCGAACTATGTCCGATCCGTCGCGGCCGCCATCCACGGCTTACTGGGGACGCCGGGCAACGCGCCGGAGCCCGACGATTTTCGTTCGCTTTTCTTTGGTGCGCCGTCGGGCCCGACGCCCGCGGTGCATGGCTTGCAGACATTCACGCAAGGCGGGCTCTCCGTCTGGCGCGGAGCAATGAATGGCCGCAATGTCGAACTGACGTTCGATCATGGACCGCTCGGCTATCTCTCGATAGCGGCGCACGGCCATGCCGACGCGCTGTCGCTCACCCTGTGCATCGACGGTGAGCCGGTGCTGGTCGATCCCGGCACCTGGCTCTACGGTTCGGGAGGCGCATGGCGCGACTGGTTCCGCTCCACACCGGCGCACAACACGCTGAACATCGAGGGCAAGAGCCAGAGCACCATCGCTGGAAATTTCAACTGGTCGCACAAGGCAGTCGCAGCGCTGGCGGAGAGCAAGCCGGGGATGCACTGGAGGCTGAGCGCCCGGCATGACGGCTATCGAAGCCGCTTCGGCGTCGTGCATCAGCGCACTTTGGCGCGCCGGGCCGATGGCATCCTCATCACCGACCAACTGCTTGGCGGCAGGCGCCAGTCCGAGATCGTCTTCCAACTGGCCGCCGGCCTCCATGCCGACCGGCACGAAAAGACGGTCACGGTATTGCGCGGCGACGAGGCACTGTTGGCCATCCGCTTTCCTGATGCTGCGCTCGATATCGGCGCCGGCGGTGACATGCCGGGCCAAGGCGGTTGGGTTTCGCTGCGTTTTGGCACCAGGCAGCAAGCCGAACGCCTCGCCTGGCACGGTGAAGTGGGCGAAGCCGGGATCGATATCCATCTTGCCCCAATTCACCCGCCGCAACGGCAAAAACCGCCGCCAACGTAGAGTTGCCGGGCGAGTTCCAGCCGTATTCGACATTAATTACGTTTGGACATTTAGCGGTTTCGTTACCGTTGATCTGTTAGTCTCGCACCATCCAGCCTGCTTTGCCCGCTGCGTCCGCAACAGCCACTGGTTGCAGGCGGCGTTGCGAGTTTGGCGGGAATTTTGTGCTTTGCTATTCGCCAGATCGCCTTCTTACGACCCCAGACTGCCTTCTTACGACCAGGAGCCGCTGCAACGATGTTTTCCGAATTTGTCCGAGCGATTGTGGAAAAGCTTTCGAACGTCAATCTGACCACGCTCGGCCTGCTTCTCCTAACCGCTCTGGGCAGCGCGGTGATCGCCTACTGGCGAACTGCCGAACATAAGTCCCTCAGGGACTTTTTCGACTTCGCCTTCCCACAGGAAGTCATCCTGCACCCGTCGGCGCGAGCCGACGCCCTGTTCTGGATCACGAAACGAGCGATGATGCCTTTCCTGCTCATTCCTGCCGGCGTCACCTTCGTCGTCGCGGTGGGCTATGGCACACGCGAGGCAATTGGCTGGCTCCTTAACATCCACGCGCCGCTTCTCGGCGGCCCGGCGGGACCGGTGACGATCGTCATCTTCACCGCAACCATGCTGGTCGCCTATGATATTTCATACTACCTCTACCACGTCGCCCAGCACCGCTTCCCGTTCCTGTGGGAATTGCACAAGGTACATCATTCGGCCGAAGTGATGGTGGGGATCACCAAGGACCGGGTTCATCCGCTAGACGATCTGATGAACCGTATGTGGGATGGCGTCATCCCGGGCATCTGCTTCGGCATCTGGAGCCTGATTGCACTCGATCCGGTAGAGGTCGCTATCTTCGGCATCAACGTCTATGTCATCCGCAACATCCTGATGATGGATTTTGTTCGCCATACGCATCTCAAGATCTCGTTCGGCCCGTTGAACAACATCATCCTGTGTCCGCACTGGCACCAGGTGCATCACAGCATCGACCCACGTCACTACGATAAGAATTTCGGCCTGCTTTTTTCGTTCTGGGATCGCCTGTTCGGAACGCAGTTTGTCCCGGAGCCGGATGAAGACCTGAAATTTGGCCTAGTCGACCGCGACGTGCGCGATTACCAGTCGCTCTTTGGGCTCTACATCCTGCCGCTCAAGAAGATGGCAAGGCATGTCATGCGACTGTTTCACAGACGGCCCAATGTGGTCGCGCAGCCACAGGACAGTTCTCCTTCATGAACACCGCTGTTTCCATCGACGTCCTAGGCGCGGAGCGCCTGGAAATCGTCCGTTCGGCGGATCGCCTGGCTGCGGTCGAAGCCGCTTGGATGGAGCTTTGGCATCGTACCGACGGGCTGATCTTTCAAAGCCATGCCTGGATTTCGGCATGGTGGAGTACCGTACAACGCCGTGACCAGCGCGCGTTGCGGATCGGCCTGGTCTGGAAGGGCGAGAGACTCGTTGCTGTCGTTCCGCTGGCGATCGGCAGGCGCAGGGGGCTGCGGTTTCTCGAATGGGCGGCCGGCAGCTATACCGACTATGGGGATATTCTCGTCGCTCCGGAATGCTCGTTGTCGGCGCTGCAGGAGCTGTGGACCCAACTCTGCGATGCAGGTGGCTTCGATCTGGCCTTGATCAGTCGTCTCTCGCCGGATGCGGCGGCCCGCAAAATTTTCACGCCGGGAGCTTCCGCCGGCATCAGGCTCCGTCACTTTCACCGAACGGAAGTCAGCTATCGCGTTGCCGGACAATGGGAAAGCGGAGCGGCATGGTTGGCGGACCAGTCGAAAAAGACGCGCCAGAACTATCGGCGCGGCATCAAAGCGCTGGAAGAAGCCGGAGAGGTGAGATTTCGCCTGCTTGCGCCCGACGAGCCGCTGCAACCGGTACTGGAACGCCTCGCGGCCTTGAAGCGGAAATGGCTGACCGAGCGCATGCGTGAGTCAGACCTCTTCGAAGAGGGCGTGCCGGTACTCGCCGCGCTCGTCGGCGCGTTGGCGCGCGCCGGCGTGCTGCATATCTTCGTCCTCGAATGCAATGGCGTAATGGTCGCGGTGTCGATCAACTTCGTCCAGCACGACGTGATGATGGCCTTCGTGACGACGTTCGACCCGGATTTCGGCCGAGCGTCGCCGGGTGTGATCCTGTTGATGGATTACGTGAAGTGGTCAATCGATCACGGCTTGAGCACTGTCGATTTCCTCTGTGGCGCAGAGTCGTTCAAACACAAATTCTCGACGCAGGCGGTTACGCTGGAATCCGTCATCGGGACGCGCACGGCACAGGGTGCACTTGCATCTCTTGCCGATCGTGTCCTTCAGACCGTCAGGCATATGCGCGAGCGTTCATCGGCAGCACCAGAGGGACGTGGTACGCCCACTCAAGCCGAAGCAGCCTTGGAGTAGCGGCCCGCTGGCAAAAAAGCTCAAATGAAGCGCGGTATCGGACCGTTTTGCGGCGTGGTGCGGTCGCCAAGGTCGAGGAAGATTTCGTCGATGTAGCACCATCCCCAACCTTCCGGCGGATCGTAGCCTTCGATGACAGGATGGCCGGTTGCCCGAAAATGCTTGGTGGCATGACGGTTGGGCGAGTCGTCGCAGCAGCCGACATGGCCGCATGTGCGGCAGAGCCGCAGATGCACCCATTGCGAACCGCTCTTCAGGCATTCCTCGCAACCGAGCGCGCTCGGCGTCACGTCGCGAATATCCCCGGCGTGCCTGCATTCGTCTGCCATCATACGCTCCTGATCAGTTGCGGCGCCACGGCGAGACTACCGTTTCGCGCGAGATATTGATGCAGCGCCGCAACCACCTGGGCGCCTTCGCCGACAGCAGCGGCGACGCGCTTGATCGAGCCGGAGCGCACGTCGCCGATGGCGAATACGCCGCCGCGGTTCGTCTCCAGCGCACCACGTTCCTGGCCAATATCCGGCCCGGTGCGAACGAAGCCCTTCGCGTCCAAGGCCAAACCGCATTGCGCCAGCCAGTCGGTGTTCGGGTCGGCGCCAATGAACAGGAAGAGGTGGCGGATCGGACGCAAAGTCTCGGTGTCGCGGTTGCGCCAGCGCACTTTGCCAAGATTGCCGTCGTCGCCTTCCAGCGCCGTGATCTGCGTCTCAGCCAGCACTTCGATGTTCGGCTGTGCCCTGACGCGCTCTACGAGATAGCGCGACATGCCCGCATCCAGGCTGCTGCCGCGCGCCAGCAGCCATACCTTCTTCACATGCGCCGCCAGATAGACGGCAGCCTGGCCAGCCGAATTACCGGCGCCGACCAGGGCTACCTCTTGCCCGGTGCAAAGCCGCGCTTCGATCGGTGAAGCCCAGTAATGCACGGAGGTTCCCTCGAATTGCGCCAGGTTTGCCATGTCAAGACGGCGATAGCGCGCTCCGCTGGCTATCACCACCGACCGTGCCCGCACGGTCTCCCCGCCGCCGACGGCGAGCGTGTAGTGGGCACCGGACGTGTCGGTTGCGCTGCCCAGCAGCTTCGCCTCGTCTGGGATCACCATCTCGACGCCGAATTTCTGCGCCTGGTTGTAAGCGCGCGCCATCAGCGCCATTCCCGAAATGCCGGTCGGGAAGCCGAGATAGTTCTCGATACGCGAGGAGGCGCCCGCCTGTCCGCCAAAGGCACGGCAATCGAGCACGATCGTCGACAGCCCTTCGGAAGCCGCATAGACGGCCGCCGCGAGGCCAGCCGGTCCGGCGCCGACAATGGCCACGTCGTACAGCTTGCCGGAGTCGATCGGCCTCAGCAGGCCGATGCAGCGGGCAAGCTCGTTTTCTCCGGGATTGAGCAGCAGCTTGCCGTTCGGACAGAGCACGATCGGCAAATGGTGGATATCGACGTGGAAGCGTTCGATCAGGGTCCTGGCGCAGGGATCGGTAGCCGAATCGAGAACCCGGTGCGGCTGACCGCTTCGGGCCAGAAAACCTTGCAGCCGCAATACGTCGCCGCTGTCGACCGGTCCGACAATGATCGGTCCGGCTGTGCCGCTCTCGAGCAGGCCGACGCGGCGCAGGATCAGCGCCCGCATGATGCGCTCGCCGAGGTTTGCTTCCTGCACCATCAGCTCTCGCAGCCTTTGTGATGGGATGACGAGCGCCTCGACCGGCTCGACCGCCTCCACATCCACCAGTGAGGGCCTGGCTGAAAGCTGCGCCAACTCGCCGACGAAATTGCCCGCACCGTGCGTGACGATCGTTTCGCGCCGGCCGAAGCTGCCGCCCTGGATGATATCCACCTTGCCGGACAGGACCACGATCAGACCGGGCGCCGGCTCGCCGGCTTTGACGATCTGTTCGCCTGCAGCGTAGGACACGGCTTCGCCGAAACGGCCCATGCGGTCCAGGTCCGCCTCAGCCAGCGCTGGAAACATCTGATCGTGACGGGCAATGGAGGTCGGATTGGCGGACTGAGGCATGGTTCGAACCTATCGCCGGTGTCCGACGGTTTGAAGCGGTTTTTTTGCGGCTTGCGGCCGGTACAAACCTAGCCCCCCTGTCGGTAAACGCTGTGCCCTTCGCTTCGCCGTAACTGACAGCGGCCCGCGCGACGATGTCGTCGCGACGTGCCTCACACTCCGTTGCATCTCCTTGATTTGTTTGATTTGCGCATCCCGGCAAACCCGGCGCATGCTGCTTCAGCCGGCACCAGTCTAAGCCGGCCAGGCCCGGCGCGCCGTCCTGTGTCAAACTCTCGGCCGCCGGGCTTCTGGACAGCAGAAAACGGCCTGCGTCCGCTAGGCGGCTACCTGAAGCACGATCTTGCCGCGCGTGTGCTGCTTTTCGAGCCGTTCCTCGGCCTTGGCGACGTCCTCGAGAGGATAGATTGCCTGCACGAACGGCCTGACCTTCCCGGCGTCGATGAGGCGGCTGATCTCGGCAAGCTGCGCCGCGTTCGGCTTGGTCAAATAGGAAACGCCGCGAGCCCGATGCAGGCGGGCCTTCTCCGCCGATGGTTCGGAAAGCGTTGAGACGAGCGTCCCGCCAGGCTTGAGCACGTCCCACGAGCGGTCCTGTGTTTCACCCCCTACCAGGTCGAAGACGAGGTCGACGTCCTCGACAACTTCCTCGAAGCGCTGGTTCTTGTAATCGACCGCCTGGTCGGCGCCAAGCGCGCGGACGAAATTGAAATCCTGCGCGGAAACGGTCGTCGCGACGAAGGCGCCCGCGGCCTTTGCAAACTGCACCGCCAGATGACCGACGCCGCCGGCGCCACCATGGATGAGGACCCGCTGCCCGGATTTGAGGCCGCCGTGATCGAACAGGCCTTGCCACGCGGTGAGGCCCGCAAGCGGCACGGCGGCGGCTTCGGCGTGGCTTAAGCGTTGCGGCTTCGCCGCCGCCTCCGTTGCCTTGACGACGACGTATTCGGCGTTGCCGCCGCGGTCGTTGCCGAGCATGGCATATAGCGGATCGCCCTTCTTCAGCGTATGGGCCCGCGTGCCGCACAGTTCCACCACGCCGGATACGTCGCGGCCGAGCGTGACGGGCAGATCCGCGCCCGAAGAGCCCTCGCGAACCTTGTAGTCGACGGGATTGACGCTTGCCGCGTAGACCTTGAGCGTGACCTCGTCGTCATGCGGCTGGGGCAGCGGAACCGCGTCCAGCGAAAGAACCTCCGGTCCGCCAAAATCGTGGATACGGACGGCCTTCATAGTAATCATGGCTTGCTCCTCGTCGGGTTTGCAGTCCAGTTCGCCTCTGAACAGTTTCGCCGGCAGGCCGACGTCTATCCAGCCGGCGGTTCGGTCGTGGCAAAGGCCGGCCGACGGTGCGCCGTCAGTGTATCGTTTGCGAATGCTCGCCGCCGGGTTGCGAGATGCCGCTTAGCGCTTCACCGGCTGTCACCGTCTCGCTGTTGGTGGCGAGGTCGCCCAGCGAAACGATGCCGACCAGGCGCTTGTCGCGGTTTAGCACCGGCAACCGGCGCACTTTCAGGTCAGCCATGTTGCGCAGAACGTCCTCTGCGTCTTCGTCTTCGAAGCAATACCTGACCTCGGTGCTCATCACTTCCCGTACCTTGGCGTCAGGTGTCTTGCCTTGGGCGACGCCGCGGATTGCGATGTCGCGATCGGTTACCATGCCGACAAGCCGATCGTTCTCGCCCACCGGCATTGCGCCGGCGTCGAGGCGACCCATCATTTCTGCCGCATCGCGCAGGGTTTGCTGCGGACTGGCGATCTCGACGTCCTTTGTCATGCAGTTGCCGACTTTCATTTTAACCTCCTTTGGTTGCAGGGCCCGCCGCCGGTTTCCATGATGGAAGGGTGAATGAGCGCCAGCGCAAAACGTTCCATGGCAAGACCCGTTTCGAGCGCTTCGCCGAAATCACCCTTGCCATCCTCCACTCCGACCGCCCTTCAGGCGGTCGGCCCGGGAAAAGTTGGTTTCGAAGGAATTTCGGAAGGCGTGCCAGGAGGAACTCCGATCGGCTCCTGGTCCGGCGTCGGAATTGGATCCGGCGAGGGCGGGGGTATGCCTGGAGGTTCTCCCGGCGGAGTCTCCGGCGGGGCAGGCGGCCGGGCCGGCTCCGGATTGGGATTGTCCGGCAGTGGATTCGGGTTGTTCGGATCGGGATTGCTCATCGACCACTCCCCTGACATCTGTGGCCTGATCTCCGCCAGAGCGGGGTGCGGCAGCGGCGAGCAGGCTCTCTTGTCCTAAACCGAGGAGAAGCAAAAGCGTTCCCGCACCCGATGCCAAGCGCGGCGCCAATCTATCGGGCTATCGGGCGGTTCCCAGGCTGGCATACATTCCGTTGGTGCGGAACTGCGTCGGGTTGATGCCGTAGAGGCGGCGGAAGACCTTCGAAAAATAATTGGCATCCTCGAAGCCGCACATGATGGCGACTTCCTTGACCGGCAGGAAATCGGCCTTCGTCAGCAACTTCGCCGCGCGCTGCAGTCGCTGCTGCAGCACGAATTCGGCGGGCGGAAGTCCCTCGCTCTCGGCGAAGCAGCGCGAGAAATGCGCGCGGCTCAGGCCGCTGATCTCGGCGAGATCTGCGACGCGGAGCGGCCTGTCGAGATTGGCCTTGATGTGATCGATGACCGGCTGCATGGCGCTCTCGTCGTCGGTCACGGCATGCGAGCCGAAGACATCATCGTAGAGCGCCATGGCTGCTTCATAGGCGACGGCCGAGGCGGCTCCCGGCGAGACCGCGCCCGTGATCAGGCGCACACTGCAATCAGCCAGATGATCGATCGTCGAGGGCTGCAGCCGCAGCACCGGACCGACGGCGGCAAGGATCGACTTGTGGATGCGCAGTGCCTCCTCGCCGTTCATCGATATCCAGAAGAACTCCCAGCGCTCGTCCTTGGCCAGCCAGTAACGGTGGTTGTGCGGCACGAGAACCAGCAAGGTGTCGCCCTTTTGCATGCGGTAGTTCCGGTTCTCGTAGCGCAATCGGCCGGCGCCGCTGATCGTATGCTGGAGCACGGTAAACGGCGTCTGGCCGCGCTTGCGCCCATCCCAGTCGTAGACCTCGTTCTCGCGCACTTCATAGCCGGTGCTTGTCGGCATGGTGTGTAAGCGCTGGCGCCCGCGCGGCAGCGATACCGTCCTGCCCGCCGGCCCGATGTCGATCAAGTTCCGCAGCACAAAATTACCCCTAAAAGCATAATCCTTCTCTGGTCGCGTGCCGAATAAGGCGCATAATCCCTAGAGAAAAGCAAAAGAAACCGCGGTCAAAGAGCGGATGGGAGGAAGTGCCGGATTCCAGCCTGCATAGCGTGGCAGGCGGGCCAGGCTTCTTTTCGCCGCCTTTGCCCTAGCGTTCGATCAGGTCGAGGTGAGGACTGATGAGTTTCAAGATCGCTATCATCGGTGCGGGAAGCGTCGGGTTCACCAAGAAGCTCTTCACCGACATTTTGTGCGTTCCTGAATTCAGGGATGTCGAGTTCGCATTGACCGATCTCAGCGAGCGCAACCTCCAGATGATCAAGTCGATCCTCGACAGGGTCGTCGAATTCAACAGGCTGCCGACCAAGGTTACGGCAACGACCGACCGCCGTCCTGCCCTCGAGGGTGCCCGCTACATCATCAGCTGCGTTCGCGTCGGCGGTCTCGAAGCCTATGCGGACGACATCCGCATTCCGTTGAAGTATGGCATCGACCAGTGCGTCGGCGACACGATCTGCGCCGGCGGCATCCTCTATGGCCAGCGCAACATTCCGGTGATCCTCGATTTCTGCAAGGATATCCTCGAAGTCGCCGAGCCTGGGGCGAAATTCCTGAACTACGCCAATCCGATGGCCATGAACACCTGGGCGGCGATCGAATATGGCAGGGTCGATACCGTCGGCCTCTGCCACGGCGTCCAGCATGGCGCCGACCAGATCGCCGAAGTGCTCGGCGCCAAGTCGCGCACCGAGCTCGACTACGTCTGCTCCGGCATCAATCACCAGACCTGGTTCATCGACCTGCGTCTCAACGGCCGCAAGATCGGCAAGGACGAGCTTGTTGCCGCCTTCGAGGCGCATCCGGTCTATTCGCAGCAGGAAAAGCTGCGCATCGACGTCCTGAAGCGCTTCGGCGTCTATTCGACTGAAAGCAACGGCCACCTTTCCGAATACCTGCCCTGGTATCGCAAGCGGCCGGACGAAATCACCCGCTGGATCGATATGTCCGACTGGATCCACGGCGAGACCGGCGGCTACCTTCGTTATTCGACCGAAACACGCAACTGGTTCGAAACCGAGTTCCCGCAATTTCTGGAGTCCGCCGCCAGGCCGATAGACCCCGCCAAGCGCTCCAACGAGCATGCCAGCCACATTCTCGAAGCGCTTGAGACGAACCGCGTTTATCGCGGCCATTTCAACGTCAAGAACAACGGCATCATCACCAACCTGCCGCAGGACGCGATCATCGAGTCGCCCGGCTTCGTCGATCGCTTCGGTATCAACATGGCGGCCGGCATTACGCTGCCGGAGGCCTGCGCTGCCACTTGCATTTCCTCGATCAACGTCCAGCGCATGTCGGTTCATGCGGCAATCTCCGGCGATATCGACCTGCTTAAGCTCGCGGTCCTGCACGACCCGCTGGTCGGCGCGGTTTCGACGCCGGAAGAGGTTTGGCAAATGGTGGACGAAATGGTCGTCGCCCAGGCCCGCTGGCTGCCTCAATATGCCGATGCGGTGCCGGCCGCGAAGGAACGGCTTTCGAAATCCAGGGTCAAGACCCGCGAATGGGCGGGCGCGGCGCGGCGCGACGTCCGTTCGATCGAGGAACTACGTGCGGAAAAAACGGCTCTCAAGCAGGCCGTCTGAATTTCGCCAGGACGGATCGCGGCGAGCTTTCGGGAGGATTTTCCGCACCCGTCTGTACATTGTTCGAGGAGAGATGGAGCAGCGTCAACGCGCTCCTGAACAACAGGGAGGAGAGACGATGAGGAATTTTCGAAACATTGGCATTCTCGCCGGGCTGGCGCTTAGCGTCTCGGCCTCGGCGCTGAACGCGTATGCATCCGAGCCGACCGTGCCGCCGGTGCCCGCGCAATTTCCCGCCGAGGGAAAGATCAAATACGTCGCGCGCGACTCGATCCTGGAGTTCAAGGCACTTCCAGACTACCACGAACCCGATTGGGTCACCGACAAATACGTCAAGGCAGGCAAGCTGCCGCCGGTCAAGGACCGGCTGCCGAAGGAGCCGCTGGTCTTCAAGACCGGCAACATGCCGGACGGCGTCGGCGTCTACGGCGATACGATGCGCCATGTCATCGGCGGCCGGCCGGAGGGCTGGAACTACGGCGCGGGCCAGACGCAAGGCTGGGGCGGCATCGACATCGGCCTTTCCGAATGCCTGACGCGCACCGCACCGCTTTTCCAGGTCGAGGCCAAGGACACGGAGCCGCTGCCTAACCTCGCCAAGAGCTGGGACTGGTCGAAGGACGGCCACACGCTGACGATGCATCTGGTCGAGGGTGCGAAATGGTCGGACGGCGTTCCGTTCAACGCCGACGATGTGATGTTCTACTGGGACGACGAGGTGATCGACCCTAATGTGTCGCCGCTGAACGGCGCGACGCAGGAGACCTTCGGCGTTGGCACGATGCTGAAGAAGATCGACGACTACACCGTCGAGTGGACCTTCAAGGACGCCTTTCCGAAGCAACACCTCTACGCCATGGCTTACGGCAAGTTCTGCCCCGGACCGTCGCATATCCTCAAGCCGCAGCATCCGAAATATTCGAAGAACACCTACGAGCAGTTCAAGAACGCGTTCCCGCCGGAATATATGAACATGCCCGTGATGGGTGCCTGGGTGCCGGTGGCATACCGCCCCGACGACATCATCGTCATGCGCCGTAATCCGTACTATTGGAAGGTCGACGAGAAGGGCAACCAGCTGCCGTATCTCAACGAGCTGCACTACAAATTATCAACCTGGGCCGACCGCGACGTTCAGGCGGTGTCGGGGGCGGCCGACATCTCCAATCTGGAGCAGCCAGAGAATTTCGTCGCCTCGCTGAAGCGGGCGGCGCAAAAGGACGCGCCGGCTCGACTTGCCTTCGGTCCACGGCTGATCGGCTATAATCTGCGGATGAACTTCTCCGCCAACGGCTGGGGCAATCCCGACGAGCGTGGGCAGGCGGTTCGCGAGCTGAACCGCAACGAGGATTTCCGCAAGGGCGTTACCATGGCGCTCGACCGCAAGGCGCTCGGCGACTCGCTGGTCAAGGGTCCGTTCACCGCCATCTATCCGGGCGGCTTCTCCTCGGGTACGAGCTTCTACGACCGGAAGTCGACTGTCTACTATCCTTTCGATCTCGAAGGCGCCAAGGCGGAACTCGCCAAGGCAGGCCTGAAGGACACCGACGGTGACGGCTTCGTCAATTTTCCTGCCGGCACCGCCGGCGGCAAGAATGTCGAGATCGTGATGCTCGTCAACAACGACTACACCACCGACAAGAGCCTCGCGGAGGGCGTCGTCGGCCAGATGGAGAGGCTAGGTCTTCGCGTTGTCCTGAACGGGTTGAACGGCGTCCAGCGCGACGCGTCCATGTATTCCGGCCGTTTCGATTGGATGGTCAGGCGCAATGATGAGGAGCTCACCTCGGTCGTACAGAACACCGAGCAACTGGCGCCGATCGGCCCACGCACAAGCTGGAACCATCGCGCTCCGGAAAACGGCCAGGTCGATCTGATGCCGTTCGAGAAGGACCTCGTCGACATCGTCAACAAGTTCGTCTCGGCGCAGGACAACGACGAGCGCGCCAGCCTGATGAAGCAGTTCCAGAAGATCTCGACGCAACACGTCTATACCGTCGGGCTGACCGAATATCCCGGCGCGCTGATCATCAACAACCGCTTCTCCAATATCCCGCAGGGAACGCCGATCTTCATGTTCAACTGGGCCGAAGATTCGATCATTCGCGAAAGGGTCTGGGTCGCTGTCGACAAGCAGCAGAAATATGAACTGTTCCCCGAACAGCTTCCCGGAAAGCCCGGGGACAAGGGTCCGACGAACTGAGTTTCCTCCCCTGACTTGAAAATTCCCGGCCGCGCTGCTGGCGCGGCCGGGACAAAGCCAGCGGCGAGGGGATAACTGAAACCGAGCGAGGAGGGAAACGGCCGATGCTGCGATTTCTGCTTATGCGCATAGCATCCGCGATACCGGTTCTCGCCATTTTGAGCGTGGTTACCTTCGCGATCATCCAGGCACCGCCGGGCAACTATGCCGACTACATCCGCTTGCAGCTCATCAACCAGGGTGGAGCCTCCTTTGCCGAGGCCGATGCCCAGGCGAAGGCTTATAGCGTGGAGCATGGCCTCGATAAGCCGGTTCCGCTCCAATACCTGAACTGGATCGCCGGCATCGTCACCCGCGGCGACTTCGGCTACAGCCTATACTACAACAAGCCCGTCGCCGACGTGGTGGGCGAGCGGCTGCCGCGCACGCTGCTGCTTGCGCTTGTCTGCCACCTGTTGGCTTCGGTGCTGGGCATCGGTTTCGGCATCTGGGCGGCGACCCGGCAGTACAGCTGGATCGACAGTACGCTGTCGGCGATTTCCTTCCTCGGAATGACGGTACCGCGCTTCCTGATGGCGCTGATCATCGTTTATCTGCTGGTCTTCCAGTTCAACGTCTCCGAGATCGGCAGCTTCTTTTCGCCGCAATTTGGCGGGGCTCCGTGGTCCTGGGCGAAGTTCGTCGATCTCGTCCGGCATGTCTGGCCGGTTGTCGCCATCGCCACCTTCGGCGGGCTCGCCTACAACATGCGGGTGATGCGTGGCAATCTGCTCGACACCCTGAACGCGCAATATGTCGAAACCGCTCGCGCCAAGGGCCTCAGCGGCGGTGCGGTCGTGATGCGTCATGCGGTGCCCAATGCGCTGCATCCGCTGGTCATGTATCAGGGTGTGGTGCTGCCCTATATGCTGACCGGCGAGATCGAGACTGCGATCATCTTTGCCCTGCCGACCGTCGGCCCGGCGATCGTTGGCTCGATGGCGGTCGGCGACGTCTATGTCACGGCGACCTTCATGATGGTGCTGTCGGCAACGCTGATCGTCGGCAACATCATCGCCGACATGCTGCTCGTCATGCTCGACCCACGTGTGCGCCAATATGCAGGGTCCTGAGATGCTTGCGTTCGAGCCCTCGCTGCCGCCACTTGCCGAGGAATCGGCCAAGATCAAGCCGCGCGGCAATGAGAGCTACATCGCACTCGTCTGGCGCCGCCTGAAACGGTCCTGGACCGGTATGGCCGGGCTCATCCTGGTCGCGTTTCTGGTGCTGCTGGCGGTGTTTGCCGACTTCTTCGCACCGATGGATCCCAAGGTGACCGATGTCGGCTTTGCCCCGCCGCAGATGATGAGCTTCCATGACAAGGACGGCAACTTCGTCTTCCAGCCACGCGTCTATGCCCTGGCGGATTCGGAAGACCTCGACCCGGTTACCTTCCAACCCGTCGTCGGGCCGGACTACGACCATCCGCGGCTGCTCGGCTTCTTCGTCAAGGGAGCGGAGTACAGACTGCTCGGGCTGCTTCCCGCGAACCGGCACTTCTTCGGCTCGACCGACGGCCAGCCGGTGCACTTCCTTGGCACCGACAAATTCGGCCGCGATGTGCTGGCGCGTGCGATCTATGGTTCGCGCATCTCGTTGATGATCGCATTGACCGTGGTCTTCATCGTCACCGTGATCGGCACGACGGTCGGCATGGTGTCGGGCTATTTCGGCGGCACATTCGATGTCTGGGTCCAGCGCTTCGTCGAACTGGTGCTCGCATTTCCACAATTGCCGCTTTATCTGGCGCTGACGTCGCTGGTTCCGGTGACGGCGCCGACGAATGTCTTTCTGGCCTTCGTGATCGTTGTCATGTCGGCACTCGGCTGGGCGCAGATGTCGCGCGAGGTGCGCGGCAAGACCTTGGCGCTGGCGCGGATCGATTACGTTCGTGCGGCGATGGCGGTCGGCGCCACGGATGGCCGCATCATCATGCAGCATATTTTTCCAAACGTGATGAGCCACGTGATCGTTGCCGTCACGTTGGCGATCCCCAGTGTGGTCCTGCTGGAATCCTTCCTCGGTTTTCTCGGTTTTGCGGTGAAGCCGCCGCTGATCTCCTGGGGGCTGATGCTGCAGGACACGGCGACCTATTCGGTCATCGGCACCTATCCCTGGATCCTCTCGCCGGTCGGCTTCGTGCTTGTCACCGTCTTTGCGTTCAACGCGCTTGGCGATGGACTGCGCGATGCGGTCGATCCGTATTGACGTGACATGATGCAACACGCGCTCGTCAAATCCTTCGCACCGCCTGTCCGGCTCGACCATGACGGCCGTTCGGAAGACCCGGTCATCGATGCCCGCAACATCGCCGTCGATTTCAAGGTCGAGCACGGCATGGTGGAAGCGGTCAAGGACATCTCCTTCCAGCTCTATCGCGGCGAGACGATCGCCATCGTCGGCGAATCCGGATCGGGCAAGTCGGTGACGGCGCGCACCGTCATGGGACTGTTGTCGAAGCGCGCAGTCGTGTCGCCGAAATCGACTGTCGAATACAACGGGGCGAACATCCTGAAATTTTCCGAGCGCGCGCGGCGCAAACTGCGCGGCGACCGCATCTCGATGATCTTCCAGGAACCGATGAGTTCGCTGAATCCGATCTACACGATCGGCAGCCAGATCGTCGAGGCGATCCGGGTGCATCGCAAGATGAGCCGCAGGCAGGCCGAAGCAAGGGCGCTCGAGCTGCTGCAGCAGGTGCAGATTCCTGAACCCCAGGCGCGGCTGAAACAGTATCCGCACCAGCTTTCCGGCGGCCAACGCCAGCGTGTGATGATCGCCATGGCGCTGGCCAACGATCCCGATGTGCTGATCGCCGACGAGCCGACGACGGCGCTCGACGTCACGGTTCAGGCACAGATCCTCAATCTCATCCGCAACCTGCAGAAGAAACTGCGCATGGCGGTGATCCTGATCACGCACGACCTGACTGTGGTGCGGCAGTTCTCCGACTATGTCTACGTCATGCAGCATGGCGAGATGCGCGAGCACAATGTGACGGAGAAGCTGTTCGCCGATCCGCAGCATCCCTACACCTGTCATCTGCTTGCCTCCGAGCCGCGCGGCCAGGCAAATTCGTTGCCGGAAGGCGCCGACGTCATTCTTGAAGCCAAGGATGTGCGCGTCTCCTTCATGCTGCGGCACGGCACGTTCATGAGGCCGGACCTGCGCGAACTCGTCGCCGTCGACAGCCTCAGCCTGACCCTTCGGCGGCACGAGACGCTGGGTCTCGTCGGCGAATCCGGATCGGGCAAGACCACCTTCGGCGAGGCGTTGCTCAGGCTCAACACCACAGACAGCGGCGAGATCTATTTCGATGGCCAGCCGATCCATGGCTGTTCGCGCGCGCAAATGCGGCCGTTGCGGTCGCGCATGCAGGTCGTCTTCCAGGATCCGTTCTCGTCGCTCAACCCGCGCATGACGATCGGCCAGATCATCGAGGAAGGGCTGGTCGTCAACCGCATCGGCGCCACCAGGAACGATCGGATCGAGCGGGTGCGCGAGGCGCTGATCAGCGCCGGCATGCCCGGCGATATCCTGTCGCGCTTCCCGCACGAGTTTTCCGGCGGCCAGCGCCAGCGTATTGCGATTGCCCGCGCCGTCGCGCTCGAACCGGAATTCATCGTGCTCGACGAGCCGACATCGGCGCTGGATCTCTCGGTCCAGGCGCAGATCATCGAATTGCTGCGCAAGCTGCAGCGCGAACGGGGCCTGAGCTACATCTTCATCTCGCACGACCTCAAGGTCGTGCGGGCGCTGTGCCACCGCGTCATCGTCATGCAGCACGGCAAGATCGTCGAAGAGGGGCCGGTCGACGAAGTCCTGTCCCATCCCAAAACCGCTTACACCGAACGGCTGGTCAAAGCCGCTTTCGAGGTAGCCTGATTGCTTATGCCGGAGGTTGTTGTGGCAAGAAATCCCAAGGTCGCTTTCATCGGAGCTGGCTCGACGGTGTTCATGAGGAACATCGTCGGCGACATATTGCAGCGTCCGGCTTTATCCGGCGCGATGATCGCGCTGATGGACATTAATCCGCAACGGCTCGAGGAAAGCGCAATCGTCGTCGGCAAGCTGATCTCGACGCTTGGCGTAAAGGCCAAAGCCGAAACCTATTCGGACCAGCGCAAGGCGCTGGCGGGCGCCGATTTCGTCGTCGTCGCCTTCCAGATCGGCGGCTACGAGCCCTGCACGGTGACCGATTTCGAAGTTCCGAAGAAATACGGGCTGCGGCAGACCATAGCCGATACGCTCGGTGTCGGCGGCATCATGCGAGGCTTGAGAACCGTGCCGCATCTCTGGAAGATCTGCGAGGACATGCGCGCGGTCTGCCCGCAGGCGATCATGCTGCAATATGTCAACCCGATGGCGATCAACACCTGGGCGATCGCGGAGAAATATCCCGACATCAAGCAGGTCGGCCTCTGCCATTCGGTGCAGGGCACGGCGATGGAACTGGCGCATGATCTCGACATTCCCTACGAGGAGATTCGCTACCGCTCGGCCGGCATCAACCACATGGCCTTCTACCTGAAGTTCGAGCATCGCCAGCCGGACGACTCCTACCGCAACCTCTATCCGGATCTGCTGCGCGCCTACAGCGAAGGGCGGGCGCCGAAGCCGGGGTGGAACCCGCGCTGCCCGAACAGAGTGCGCTACGAGATGCTGAAGCGCCTAGGTTACTTCGTCACCGAGAGCTCCGAACATTTCGCGGAATACACACCCTATTTCATCAAGGACGGGCGCGAAGATCTGATCGAGAAATTTGGTATCCCGCTCGACGAATACCCGAAGCGCTGCATCGAGCAGATCGAACGCTGGAAGGGGCAAGCGGAAGCCTATCGCTCGGCTGACAAGATCGAAGTGGAGCAGTCGAAGGAATATGCGTCCTCGATCATGAACTCGGTCTGGACCGGCGAGCCGTCGGTGATCTACGGCAACGTCCGCAACAATGGCTGCATCACGTCATTGCCATATAATTGCGCGGCCGAGGTACCATGCCTCGTCGACGCCTCCGGCATTCAACCCACGTTCATCGGCGACCTGCCGGTGCAGCTCACCGCGCTGATCCGCACCAATATCAACGTCCAGGAGCTGACGGTCCAGGCGCTGATGACCGAGAACCGCGAGCACATCTATCACGCGGCGATGATGGACCCGCACACGGCGGCCGAGCTCGACCTCGACCAGATATGGTCTCTGGTCGATGATTTGCTGGTTGCGCATGGCGATTGGCTGCCGGCCTGGGCGCGTGGAGCGCGCAGCGTTCGGGCGGCCTGAGGCGCAGGGCTGTCTATTTCACTCGCCCTATGCCGACCATAGGGCCGGCTTTGAAAGCGGAGCGGCGTTGCCGGCAGATGTTTCGAAATCAAAGAGCTTCTGCGTTACGAGAGCAGCCGCTCCCCTTGCCCAGGAATTGTCCTCCCAGTCCAGCAGCATTGGTGGTGCCGCGCGAAAGGTATTTTTCCCAAGCGTCAGCCGCATTGGGCCAAACAGCGCATCACCAAACGACACGGCTTCACCGCCGACGACAATGACCTCCGGGTCGGTGATGTTGACAAGATTGGCGAGATGCCAGCCGATGCCATGTCCGGCTTCTTCGAGAATGGCGACGGCTCGCGGTTCGCGGTCTGCCAAGGCTGCCATAAGGCTCACTTTGCTGTCCGCTTCGTCGTGCCCGGTGGCTTCGCGCCAGGTGCGCAGGATCGCCGGCTCGGCGTAATAGGCCATCAGGCAGCCGCGTTTTCCGCACTCGCAAAGGCGGCCGTTCTCCTCATAAGAGCTGTGGCCGAACTTGCCGGCGGCACCGTTCGCGCCGCGATAGAGTTTGCCTTCGAAGACGAGCGCACAGCCGATTCCGACGCCGATCGCCAGCACAGCCATATTGCGGTGCTGGCGTCCCAGGCCGAAGAGTTGCTGGGCAATGGCATAGGCATTGGTGTCGTCCTCAAGCCACACGGGGACGTCTACCAGTTCGGCCAGCATCGGGCCAAGGGGAACGTTGTCCCAGTTGTAGCGATTGCTGCGGATACACACAGCCTTCTGGTTGTCGATGACGCCAGGCATTGAAACGCCGATCCCGGCAAGCTTGGCAGCGGGCCGATCGACAATGGAAATCAGCTCCGGTACCGCCTTGGCCAAGGTCGCTATGATATGGTCGGGATCGCTGTCCGAGAGCTTGACGCGCAGAGAGCCCAACGGATTGGTCGCAAGGTCGGTGACCACGCACTCGACCGATCCGACCATCAGCTTGAAACCTATGGCAAGGCCGTTGGCATAGTTGATATCCACCGGGATAGGGCGGCGCCCAGCCGAGCCCACGACTGTCTTGCCTTCGATCAGCAGGCCCTCCTCGATGAGGTCGGCCACAACGAAGGTGACCGCTGCCGGACTAAGGCCGGTAACGGACGCTATGTCGGCCCGGCTGCGCGGACCCTCCTGCCGCAAGAGATTGAGGATCAGTCTGCGGTTCATCGCCCGAGTCGTGCTCGGGTCACCCTTGAGCTTCACGGATCCGCTTTCTTAATTTTGTAAATTAATTATTGCCTCTCGAGAAGACATATGCATAAGTTTGCCCGACTGTTCAACACCCGAACCGGGGGTCAGCGAAATTAATCCGGTTAGCAATGTCACCGCGCTCTGAAGGGACGGGCAAGCATATTCTCTCGCCCGGGAGGTGAGCCGCGCCGTTGAGAAGAACAACCGCGCCGGCCGGAGTGCCAGTAGAGAATTGACAACAGGGAGGAGTAACAATGACGTTCAAGTGGATTGAAAAGCCGTCGACGCGGCGCAATTTCCTGAAGGGAGCGGGCGGCATTTCCGCCGCAGCGCTCGCGGGCTTCCCGATGCCGGCACTCAGCCAGTCGAGCGAAGTCACCATCATTTCAGACGAAAACAATGCCGATGCCCTGCGGATTTTGCGGCGCATCGCCGCCGACTTCGAGAAGCAGTCCGGCACCAAGGTTGTGATCAACAATATGGATCACGAGGCCCACAAGACCGCGATCCGCAACTACCTTGTAGCCGGCGCGCCGGATGTCTGCTTCTGGTTCTCCGGAAACCGCATGCGCGCCTTCGTCACCCGCGGCCTGTTCGACGACATTTCGGATCTGTTCGAGAAGGAAAAGTACAAGGACGTGCTGGGTGCCACGACCGGTGCCGTCACCGTCGACGGCAAGCAGTATGGCCTGCCGACCGGCGGCACGATGTGGGGCATGTTCTATCGCAAGGACGTCTTTGCCGAGCACGGACTGACGGTGCCGGCGACCTGGGACGAATTCCTGGCTTACGGCGAGAAGTCCAAGGCTGCCGGCCTTATTCCCGTCAGCATCGGCACCAAGGAACTCTGGCCGGCGGCCGGATGGTTCGACCAGATGAACCTGCGGATCAACGGTCTCGACAAGCACTTTGCCTTGATGAACGGCAAGATGGCTTACACCGACCCGGCGCTGAAGGCTGTTTTCGACCACTGGGAGGAACTGATCAAGCAGGGTTTCTTCACGCCGGATCAGACGTCGTTCGGCTGGCAGGAGGCCGGCGCCTTCCTCGCCCAGAAGAAGGCCGGCATGATGAACCTCGGCGCCTTCGTGAAAGCTACTTTCCCTGAGCAGGATCTCGAGCAGCTGACATTCGCCCCTTTCCCGAAGATTGAGGGCGCCCTCGACCGCTACGAAGAATTCTCGGTCAATTCGGTCCACATCCCGGCCAACGCCAAGAACAAGGCGGGTGCCCGCGAGTTCCTCGCCTTCTTCTACCAGCCGGAAAATTTCGGCCCCTATCTGGAACCTGGCGGCAACGTTCCGCCGCGCAACGACCTTCCAGCCAGCAAGGACCCGCTGGTCAACGCAGCTGTGGAAAGCCTGAAGACGGTGGCCGGCACGTCGCAATATTACGACCGCGATACCGATCCCGACATGGCCCAGGCCGGCCTGGTCGGCTTCCAGGAATTCATGGCCAAGCCGGAGCGCCGGGATGCCATTCTCCAGCGTCTCGAGGGAACTCGTCGCCGGATCTTCAAGATCTAGCGTCTCCCAGCGGAGGGGAGCGGGGATCTTGCCCGCTCCCCAATGCGTTCCGGTGAATGGGGTCTCCCAAAATGACGAAGCTTTGGCGCCGCCATTGCTGGTGGCTGACACCGACACTTCTGATCCTGCCCGCCGCTGTGCTGTTTTCCGTCGTCATTCTGGCATCTGCGGTCGAGAGCCTATGGATCAGCCTGCACGAATGGGACGGCTTCAGCCCGATGGTCTGGATCGGCCTCGGCAACTACCGCGAACTGTTCGCCGACCCGCAGTTCTATGTTTCGCTGAAGAACAATCTGATCTGGTTGGTGATGTTCATGCTGGCGCCGCCGCTCGGCCTCGCCATCGCGCTGCTCGTCAACCAGAAAATCCGAGGTATGCGCCTGCTCAAATCGCTGTTCTTCATTCCGCTGGTGCTGGCTTCTGTTGCCGTCGGCGTTGTCTTCACCTGGGTCTATACGCCGGAATTCGGGCTTCTCGCGCTGATCTTCCGCACCTTCGGCGCGACCGCCCCGGCAGTGCTGTCGGATGAAAACTTCGTCACCTTCGCCGTCGTGATCGCAGCGTTGTGGCCGCAGATCGCCTTCTGCATGGTGCTCTATCTCGCCGGCCTCAACAATCTCAGCGAGGACCTGATCGGCGCCGGGCGGGTCGACGGCGCCAGGGGCTGGAACATGCTGCGCCACATCGTGTTGCCGCAGCTGACGCAGGTCACCTTTATCGCCATCGCCGTCACCGTCGTCGGCGCCCTGCGTTCCTTCGACATGGTCTCGGTGATGACCAGCGGCGGCCCCTTCGGTTCGTCCGAGGTGCTTGCCTATCAGATGTTCGAGCAGTCCATCTTTTCCTACCGCTTCGGCTATGGCGCGGCCATTGCTTCGGTGCTGTTCGTGATCATGGCGGTCTTCATCGCCTGGTACCTGACGCGGATGATCCGCGCCGATGAAAGGGGCGGCTGATGTTTCCTCGCCCGTTTCCCGAAACTGCTATTTGGCGGCGTCGCCTCTATGTCGTGCTGGTGACCGGAATCCTGATTGTCTGGCTGGCACCGCTCTTTGCCATCATTCTCACCTCGTTCCGCTCCACGCAGGATGTCATGGGCGGCAATCTGTGGGGCTGGCCGACGCAATTCGGCCTGGTCGACAACTACATAGCGGTCTTCACCCAGACGCCGATGGCCCGCTACTTCCTCAACAGCCTGACCATCACCATCCCCTCGGTGATCGGCGTTCTCATCTTGAGCACTCTCGCCGGGTTCGTGCTCGCCCGTTACCGGTTTCGCGGCAACATGCTCGTCTTCGCCCTGTTCGTCGGCGGAAACTTCCTGCCGCACCAGATCATGATGATCCCGGTGCGCGATCTCATGGTGCGGCTCAACCTCTACGACACGATGGCGGCCCTGATCATCTTCCACATCGCCTTCCAGACCGGGTTTGCGACACTGTTCATGCGCAACTTTATCGCCGCCTTGCCGGGAGAACTGTTTCAGGCAGCCAGGGCCGAGGGCGCGACGCCGTTCCAGACATTGGTACATATCGTGGTCCCATTGGTGCGGCCGGCTCTCGCGGCGCTTGCCATCCTGCTCTTCACCTTTATCTGGAACGATTATTTCTGGGCGGTCGTGCTTACCATCAGCGATACCGTCAAACCGGTCACCGCCGGCCTCGCCAATCTGCGCGGCGAATGGGTCTCGGCCTGGAACCTGATCTCGGCTGGCACAATCGTCGTGGCTATGCCGCCGGTTGCCATGTTCTTCCTAATGCAGAAGCACTTCATCACCGGCCTCACCATGGGAGCGGTCAAGGGATGAGCGACCATGGCTTCAAGGCGTCGCCCACCCGATCCGAAACTGATTTCGCAAGCAGGGCTCCATGACCAGTCTTGAACTCCGGCAGATACAAAAGAATTATGGCAGCTACCACGCGCTGCGCGGCATCGATCTCAGCGTCGAACAGGGCGAGTTCATTGTCACCGTCGGGCCGTCCGGCTGTGGCAAGTCAACGCTGTTGAAGATCGTCGCCGGGCTTGAAACCGTCTCGACCGGTAAGATTCTCATCAACGGCCGTGATGTCACCACCACCGAGCCGGGTGAGCGCGGCATTGCCATGGTCTTCCAGTCCTATGCGCTTTACCCGCATATGACGGTCGCCGAGAACATGGGTTTCGGCCTGCGCATGGCGCATCGCCCCAAGGCCGAGATCGACGCCGCCGTGCTGCGAGCCGCCAAGATCCTTCGCATTACCGACCAGCTCGACAAGCGGCCGAAACAGCTTTCCGGCGGCCAGCGTCAGCGTGTGGCCATCGGCCGTGCGATAACCCGCTCGCCCGACGTGTTCCTGTTCGACGAACCGCTATCCAACCTTGACGCAGCGCTGCGCACGCAGATGCGCGTCGAGCTTTCCGATCTGCACGCCAGGCTCGGCGCCACCATGGTCTATGTCACGCACGACCAGACCGAGGCGATGACAATGGCGAGCCGTATCGTCGTGCTCAATCGCGGCTCGGTCGAGCAGGTGGGCGCTCCGCTCGAACTCTATCGCAACCCGGCCAATCTCTTCGTCGCCGGCTTCCTCGGCGCACCCCGGATGAATTTTTTCGAAGTGGCGGTCGCCGCTGTCTCCGGCGGCGTCGCCACGCTGTCGGCCGCCGGTCTTTCTCCCTTGACTGTCGAATTGACGGAAGCTGCATCGGTACAGGTCGGGGACAGGCTGACGATGGGGATCCGGCCGGAGAGCATCAGCTTGGCCGCGGAAGAGACGGCGAGTTTTGCCGGACGGGTACGGCTGGTCGAGCATCTCGGCCGCGAGACCATCCTCTATGCCGACGCCGGCCCGCTGCAATGCGTCAGTTCCGAAAGCGGCAGCGGCAACGTCACCGTCCAGATCGGCCATGCGAGTGCCGTCGCTGCCGATGCGACCATCGGCTTTAAGGTCGAGCCGCGTGACGTCTATCTCTTTTCCTCTGTCGATGAGCGGACGATCAGTGCCCGCAAGTCCACCATCACCGACTGATCTGCAGGAGTATCCTTCGTGAACAAGACTTCAAAAGGCCGCGCCCTGTCGGTCTGGCGCACGATCCAGACCGACCGCTTTCTGGTCGGCGCGCCGCACTACCCCGAACATGTGGACGAGAGTTACTGGGACAACGACGCCCGGCGCATGGCCGAGGCCGGCTTCAACGTCGCCCGCCTCGGCGAATTCGCCTGGCACATTTTCGAACCGCGTGAAGGCATCTTCGATTTCAGCCTGTTCGACCGCGCAATCGAGGGGCTGGCGCGTCACGGCGTCAGCACGATCTTGTGCACGCCGACCGCCACTCCGCCGCGCTGGCTGACGGCAAAACATCCGGAAATCCTGCGGCGTGATGGAAATGGCCGGTCGATGAGCCACGGCTCACGCCAGTATGCCGACACCAGCAGCCCGGTGTTTCGCGACTATAGCCGCAAGATCACCAAGGCGATGGCGGACCACTACCGCGACAACGCAAATGTCATTGGCTGGCAGACCGACAACGAACTCAACACCAGCATGCCGGAATCCTATTCGCCGTCGGCATTGAAGGAATTCCAGGCTTATCTCCAGGAAACCTACCAGACGATAGATAGGCTGAATTTCGCCTGGGGTGGCGACTTCTGGGCGACGGCTTACGGCGATTTCAGCGAAATTGTCTTCCCGCTGGAATTCTCACCGTCCTTTCCCGGTCCCGGTCACCTCCAGGACTACCACCGTTTTCTCGCCTTTTCGACAGCACGGTTCCAGCACGACCAGGTCGAGATCCTGAGAGAAGCGAATGCCAGTTGGTTCATCTTCCACAATCTCGGCGGATTGCGTGACATCGACTTTCGCGGCCAATTCTCCACCGATCTCGACTTCGTCGGCTACGACATCTATCCGTTCCTCTATGACGAGTTCTTTCGCCTCGGCAACCACGCCAAGATCCAGGCACTGCATCTCGACATCTGCAGGGGATTTTCCGGCAACTACATAGTGCCGGAACAACAGTCGGGTTTTGGCGCCCAGCCGGGCTTCTGCACGCTGACGCCGGAGCCGGGCGAAATGCGGCGCATGGCGATGTCGTCGGTTGCGCGTGGCGCCGATGGTATCATGTTCTTCCGCTGGCGCCCCGCGCATTTCGGTGCGGAGATATACTGGATGGGCATCATCGACCACGATGATGTCGCTCGCCGCCGCTATGACGAAGCCAGGCAGTTCGCCACCGAGTTGACGGCGCTGAAAAACAAGATCCTGGGCACCTATGTGCGGATGGATGTCGGCATCGCCGGCTCGGACTTCGACAATCAGGAAGCCCACAAGACCTTCCCCATCGGCCTGCCAAGTCCGCAGGATGATGCAACCTTGCTGCATCAGTATTGCTATGACCGCGGCATCGCCTGCGGCTTCATCCACCCGGAAGACGATCTGTCGAAGCTCAAGGTGTTCTACGTGCCGCATTGGGTGATCTGGAAGGACAGCTGGACCGAGCGGCTGCAACTCTTTGCCGAAAATGGCGGTACCGTCATCATCGGCGCGCGCACGGGAACCCGCGACGAAAACAACCACGTCATCTGCGAGACGCCGCCAGGCCGGTCGCTGTCGAAGCTGACCGGCGTTCGCGTCGAGGATTTCGGGCGGCTGGCGGCACCTGGGGCCAATGGCCTGTTCAATACCATGTCGCGCTCCGGCGGGCTCGTCATTCCTCCCGACAGACCGGCCGAATCCAGCCGCCGTATCCGTCGTTTCACCGTCGGAAATCACGAGTTCGATGCCGGTTATTTCTATGAGAACCTCGCAGTCGAACCGGAAGTCGAAATTGTAGGGGTTTGGTCGAACCGCTACGCGGCAGGAACGCCTGCAATTACCTCCCGCGCCGTCGGCAAGGGCCGTGTGCTCTATGTCGGCACTTATCTAACCCCGGAGCTGACAGCTCAGCTCGCTACGCGCACTTTCGTGGACGCGAATGTGGAGCCTCTGGTTCCGGATCTGCCGGAAGGCGTCGAGGTCACGATGCGCGAGAATGACGAACGCCGGCTGCTGTTCGTGCAAAACATCAAAGACACGCCCGTTGCGGTAACCGGCGTTCCCTCCGGCAGCAACCTGCTCGATAGCGAAGAGCCTGTCTCCGGAGTGTTGACGCTGGACGGCTATGGCTGTGCTGTCATCGAATTGGCCTGAGCATTGTCGCGGACGTTAGCCATACGAAACCTGAGTACTCTTTGATCCTGGAATTCGACCGGCATCGGCAGCGCGCCGGCATCGATCCATATCGAACCGGCGCTTTGACGTGCGCAAGGAACGGCCGGTGCACTGCTGTTGCTCCCATCCAACGACGGCAGTTACACTACCGGCGCGACCATCGGAGTCGATGGCGGCAACTCGTCTCATCCTTGTGAGCGCCATGAATTTCGACATTTCCGTCCGCACCGAGGCCTTCCGCAGCCGGATCGCCGACTTCGTCGAGCGCGAGATCCTGCCGCTCGAGGCAGACAAGGCTTCCTATGACGGCCATGGCAATATTGCGCTGCCGCTGCTCGAAACGTTGCGGGGCAAGGCGAAAGCAGCCGGCCTGTGGTGCCTGCAGCTGAAGCCCGAGACCGGCGGGGCCGGCCTCTCGAAGGTGGATATGGCGGTCTGCTATGAAGAGATGAACCGCTCGATCTTCGGTCCGGTCGTATTCAATTCCGCGGCCCCCGATGACGGCAACATGATGGTGCTGGAACGGCTGGGGACGCCGGAGCAGAAGCAAAGATGGCTGAAGCCGATCGTCGAGGGCAAGGTGCGCTCGGCTTTCGCAATGACGGAACCGCATCCGGGGGGCGGCTCCGACCCGTCGATGATCCTGACCAGAGCCGAACGGCGCGGCGACAGGTATGTCGTCAAAGGCCGCAAATGGTTCATCACCGGCGCGCAAGAGGCGAGCCATTTCATTCTCATAGCGCGCACTTCGGACGATCCGCGTCACGGCCTTTCGGCCTTGCTGTTCCATAAGGACCAGCCGGGCTGGCGGATCGTGCGGCGCATCGAGATCATGGGGCCGGAAGAACATGGCGGCCATTGCGAGCTGGAGTTCGACGGCCTGGAAGTCCCGGTCGAGGACGTGCTTGCCGGCGAAGGCAGCGGCCTCAGGGTTACCCAGGTCCGGCTCGGTCCGGCGCGGCTCACCCATTGCATGCGCTGGCTCGGCCTTGCCAAGCACTGCATCGAGATCGCGCGCGCCTATGCCGCCGAGCGTAGCGGCTTCGGGCAGCTTTTGGCCGACCGCGAGAGTATCCAGCTGATGCTCGGCGACCTTGCCATGCGCATCGAGATCGGGCGGCTGCTGGTGATGAAGGCGGCCTGGGAGCTCGACCGCGGCGGCTTTGCCCGCAAGGAGGTCTCCATGGCCAAGATCCAGGTCGCCAACGTGCTGCACGACGCCGCCGACGTGGCGATCCAGATCAACGGCGCCCGCGGCTATTCGAAAGACACTGTACTCGAATGGATCTACCGCTACGCCCGCCAGGCTCGCCTGGTCGACGGCGCCGACGAGGTCCACAAGATGGTGCTCAACCGTGTCCTCAACGAGGAAGGTACAGGCTTCTGGCGCTGGCATGTCGAAGCCGGCACGCAAGACGAAACAGGTCGCGGCGGGAACCGCTGAGCCGGCAATGAGGATGGATTTCGATCCAGTACGCCTGGAGGATTTTCTGAGAGCGCATTTTGGCGATGGCCAGATGTCGCTTGAGCGGATCGTCGGCGGCCAATCCAACCCGACCTATTTCCTCGACTATGGCGGCCGCCGCATGGTGCTGCGCAAGAAACCCCCGGGACCGATCCTGCGCGGCGCTCATGCCGTCGATCGCGAATACAGGGTGATCGAGGCGCTAGCGGCAACAGACGTGCCGGTGCCGCGGCCGGTGCTCTTTCACGACGGCGACGAGCCGCTCGGCACACCGTTCTATCTGATGCAGCGGCTCTACGGCCGGGTGTTCCACGATGGCGCGTTGCCCGGACTGGCGCCGAACGAGCGGCGCGGCATCTATTTCGGCATGGCCGAGGCGCTGGCAAAGCTGCACGCAGTCCGGCCGGAAGAGGTCGGGCTCGGCGACTATGGCCGTCCCGGGAACTATTTTGAACGACAGATCGCGCGCTGGACCAGACAGTTGCGGGAATCGCCGAGCGAACGCATTGCCGCGCTCGAAGCCGTCGCCGAATGGCTGCCGCGACATCTTCCGCCAGATGACGGCCGAGTCTCGATCGCGCATGGCGATTTCCGTCTCGGCAATCTTATCTTCCATCCTGCGCGGCCCGAGGTGATCGGCATACTCGACTGGGAGTTATCGACGCTCGGCCATCCGCTTGCCGATCTCGGCTTCTCCTCGATGCCCTGGCATTCCTCGCCTGACGAATATGGCGGCATCCTCGGCCTCGATCAGGCAGCACTCGGCATTCCCACACAGCGCGAATTCCTCGATCATTACTTCGCTCACGCCGTGCCGACGGCGCCGCTGCAGCAGTTCCATCTGGTGTTTGCCATGTTCCGCTTTGCGGTGATCTTCGTCGGCATCGCCGACCGCGTGCTGGCCGGCAGCGCGGTTGCGGCCGATGCGGCGGATGTGGCACCACTGGCCGGCCGTTTTGCTGTACGCGCCATGGAGGTCATCGACCGCGCGCGGCCCTGGTGAGGAAAGGCTGGCAATCAGCTGAGCGAGCCGCACGCGATACGCGTTCAGTTCATGCGAACTTCCGGTTCCGCCAGCAGCGGAATCTCCAGGCCACGCCGCAGGCCGGTCGCCACGACCGACACCCTGAATTTTCCGGCGAGTGCCTTGTCGAAGATGGCGCCGACGATGATGTCGGCATCGTTGTCGACCTCCTCGCGGATGCGGGTAGCAGCTTCGTCGACCTCGAACAGCGTCATGTCCATGCCGCCCGATATCGAGACAAGGACGCCCTTGGCGCCCATCATCGAAGCTTCGTCGAGCAGCGGGTTGGCGATTGCCGCTTCCGCCGCCTTCTTGGCGCGGCCTTCTCCGGCGGCCTCGCCGGTTCCCATCATGGCGCGGCCCATGTCGCGCATCACCGACTTTACATCGGCGAAGTCGAGATTGATCAAGCCTTCCTTGACGATCAGATCGGTAATGCAGCCGACGCCCGCATAGAGAACCCGATCGGCCATGGCGAAGGCGTCGGCGAACGTGGTTCTGGCGTCGGCGATCCTGAACAGGTTCTGGTTGGGGATGACGATGACGGTATCAGCGCTTTCGCGCAGGCGCTCGATGCCCTCATCGGCAGCGTACATGCGGCGCCTGCCTTCGAAGACAAATGGCTTGGTAACGACGGCGACGGTCAGTATTCCGGCTGCCCGTGCTGCCTGCGCTATAACAGGCGCGGCACCGGTGCCGGTTCCGCCTCCCATGCCGGCGGTCACGAAGCACATATGCGTTCCAGCAAGGTGATCCATGATCTCGTCGATGGATTCCACGGCCGCGGCACGGCCGACCTCGGGCAGGGACCCGGCGCCCAGACCTTCGGTGATATGAGCGCCCAACTGGATCAGCCTCGTTGCCTTCGACATGGCAAGGGCCTGGGCGTCGGTGTTGGCGACGATGAATTCCGCGCCCTGCAGGCCTTCGGCGATCATGTTGTTGACGGCGTTGCCGCCGCCGCCGCCGACCCCGACAACCGTGATCTTGGGCCTCATCTCCGAGATTACCGGCCTCGCCGCGGTGTTCATTGCCGTTCTCCCTGGATACGCCGAGTGGTCGCTGGAAGCTTGTCCCGGGCGCACTGCGAAAACTTTGAACCGGGCAGTGCGAATCAGGACAGCCCAGAGTGCAGGGAATCAGAGCGCGAAGCGGGCTGCAAGTGCGCGATGTGCCTCATAGGCGACTTGCCACTGAAAGTTCACGCAATGCGCTTTGATACAGTGCAGATCGTGGCGCGGGCGCCGCACGCTACAACTTCGGCGCGAGACACTGCGCGACATGGTCGGCAATGGCCAGGCAGGAGGTCAGGCCGGGGCTTTCGATGCCGAACAGGTTGACCAGGCTATCCACGCCGTGCACCGCCACGTCCTGGATGACGAAGTCGGCATTGGCCTCACCGGGACCAGACAGTTTTGGCCGGATGCCGCTGTAAGCGGGCTGCAGGCTGCCATCGGCCAGATCCGGCCAGTATTTGCGGATCTCGCTGTAGAAACGCGCGCCACGAGCTGGATCGACGCGATATTCGAGTTGATCAATCCATTCGACGTCCGGCCCGAAGCGGGTGACGCCGTCGAGATCGAGCGTCAGATGAACACCGAGCCCGCCGGGTTCGGGCACCGGATAGACCAATCGCGAGAAGGGCGCCCGGCCGACCACCGAAAAATAATTGCCCTTGGCATAATGGAGCTTTGGCACAAATTGCTGATCGAGCCCGTCGAGCGAACCGGCAAGTGCTGCGGCGCCAAGCCCGGCAGCGTTGACGAAGCGCGTGGCGGCGATCTCGAAGCGTTCGCCGCCGGCAGCGTCCACCGTCTCGAGCACGACGCGGCCCGCTTCGATGCGGCCGGAGGCGACGCGGGTGTTGATGCTGAGTGCCGCCCCGTGCTCCTCTGCGTCGCCCAACAGCGCAAGCATAAGGGCGTGGCTGTCAATGATCCCGGTGGCCGGCGACAGCAGCGCCGCCGTGCACTTAAGGCTGGGCTCCAGCGCACGCGCCTCGGCTTCGCGCAACGGCACCAGCTCGCCGGCGCCGCAAGCGCGTGCATTGGCCCGGATGGAGGCGAGCACCGGCTCCTGTTCGGCATTCGTCGCGACGATGAGCTTGCCGCAGCGCGCGTGTGGGATCGCCCGCTCCTCGCAATAGCGATAGAGTCTTTCCCGGCCCGCCACGCAGAGCTGGGCCTTCAGCGATCCAACCGGATAGTGGAGGCCGGCATGGATGACCTCGGAGTTGCGCGAACTTATTCCGGTGCCGATAGCGCTCTCGGCTTCCAGGACCAGCGTGTCGATACCGCGCTGCGCCATCTCTCGCGCAATCGCCAAGCCCACAACGCCGGCGCCGGCGACAATGCAGTCGACATGGTCCACGGTCAGGTCAAGCCGAAGTTCTGCATGTGTCCATCCATCCGCTGGCCCTGTCGAAAGCCCTTGACACTATATCGTTCGGGAAAGATGCATCAAACGCATAATGCACGCGAACCTTCCGATGCGGACCCGCGTGCAGCACAGGAGCCCCCAATGGACGCACGACCGAATTCTCCCGAAGCCCGCGACATAAGCTTTCACATGCATGGCTATACGAATGCCCGCAAACATCAGGAGTCGGGGCCGCTCGTCATCGAGAAGGGCGACGGCATCTATGTCGAGGACCTTGCCGGCAACCGCTATATCGAGGCGATGGCCGGGCTTTGGAGCGTCGCGGTCGGTTTTTCGGAGAAGCGGCTGGTCGATGCGGCGGTACGGCAAATGTCGAAGCTGCCTTACTATCACGATTTCGGCTCCAAATCGCATTCGCCGCTGATCGATCTCGCCGAGAGACTGGTGCAGATGGCGCCGGTGCCGATGAGCAAGGCGTATTTCACCAATTCCGGCTCAGAGGCCAACGATACGGCCATGAAGATGATCTGGTACCGGTCGAATGCGCTCGGCCAGCCGGCGCGCAAGAAGATCATCAGCCGCAAGAAGGGTTATCACGGCGTCACCATCGCCTCGGCAAGCCTGACCGGACTGCCCAACAACCACATTTCGTTCGATCTGCCGATTGCCAATGTGCTGCATACCTCGACGCCGCACCATTGGCGCGAGGCGCTGCCGGGTGAAAGCGAAGAGCTTTTTTCGACACGGCTTGCCGACGAGCTGGAAAGACTGATCCTCGCCGAAGGACCGGAAACCATCGCCGCCTTTTTCGGCGAACCGATCATGGGCGCCGGCGGCGTTATCGTTCCGCCTTCCGGCTACTGGGAGAAGATACAGGCGGTGCTGTCGAGATACGATATCCTGCTTGTCGCTGACGAGGTGATCTGCGGCTTTGGCCGAACAGGTGAGATGTTCGGCTCGCAGGCCTTCGGTATCAGGCCCGACATCATGGTGCTGTCAAAGCAGATCTCTTCCTCCTATTTGCCGATCTCAGCCCTGCTGATCAACGAAAAGGTATTCGAGCCGATCGCCGATGAAAGCAATCGTATCGGCACCTTCGGCCACGGTTTCACCGGCGGCGGCCATCCCGTCGCGGCTGCGGTCGCGCTCGAGAACCTGAAGCTGATCGAGGAGCGCGATCTCGTCGGCAATGCGCGCACCGTCGGTGCGCACATGCAGAAGCGGCTGCGCGATCTCGCTTCGCACCCGCTTGTCGGCGAGGTGCGCGGCATCGGCCTGATTGCGGCGGTCGAACTGGTCGGCGACAAGGCGAACAAGGCGCCGTGGAACACGGTCGGTGCCTTGGGCGGGCTCGTCAACGGGTTCATGCAGCAGAACGGCGTCATTTCCCGCAATATGGGCGATGCGCTGGCTTTCTGCCCGCCGCTGATCATCACCGAGCCGCAGGTCGACCAGGTGATCGACGCGTTTGAACGGTCGCTGGAAGCCGCCGCCAAACAGGTTGGATCACAGAGCTGATCGCGCTATTTAGCGACGCCGACCGCATCCGGCACGACGACCAGCTTGCCGACGAAGTCCTTGGCCACGAAATCGGCCTGGGCGCGATGGAAATCGGACAGCTTGTAGACGCCGCCGACCAGCGGCCGGATCTTCTTCTCCTCGATGTAGCGCACGATGCGGCGGAAGTCCGCCCGCGTGCCCTGGCTCGAGCCATGCAGTTGCAGCTGTTTCAGGTACATGGTGCGCAGATCCAGCTGCACGACCGGGCCGGCAATTGCACCAGCCGTGGTGTAGCGGCCTTCCGGCCTCAAGATGCGCAGGAGGTCGTTGAAGATCGCGCCGCCGACCAGATCGGCCACCACGTCGATCGGCTGGCCCTCGGTCGCAGCGCTGACGGCGGCCGGCAGATCGGCAACGCCACGGGTGATCACCGCCTCGGCGCCGATATCCCGCACCGCCTGTTCCTTGCCCTTGCCGGCAATGGCATAGGGAATGGCGCCGCGTGCCCGCGCCAGCTGCACGATGCCTGAGCCGACGCCGCCCGAGGCGCCGGTGACCAGCACACGCTCGCCGGCTTTCAATGCGGCGCGTTCCAGCATCTGCTCGCCGGTGAGATAGGCGCAGCAGAATGTGGCAAGTTCGACGTCGGTCAGGTCGGTGCTGACGACATGGGCATTCTCGGCCGGCACGGCCTGGTATTCGGCATAGCCGCCGTCGCGGCCGTGGCCCATATAGTCGATGTCGGCCAATGAATCGTCGTCACGATTGTAGATGGAGAAATCGACCATCACCCGTTCGCCGATGCGGGCCGGCGACACGCCGTCGCCAACGGCGACGATGTTGCCGACCGTGTCGGTGCCCTGGATACGCGGGAAGGTCAGTGTGTTGCCTTGCCGCCGCCATGTCGACACGGCGGCTGCATCCTCCTCAGTGCCGTAGGCGCCCTGGCGCACCCAGACATCGGTGTTGTTCATACCGCAAGCGCTGACCTTGACCAGCACCTCACCAGGGGCGGGCGAGGGTACTTTGACGTCGGTGCGGTAGACGAGCTTTTCCGGCCCACCGTGCCCGATCAATTGCACGGCGGCCATGGTGGCGGGGATGGTCTTCGTCATGGCATTCATGTCGGTTCTTCAGATATTGGCAAACACGCTCTTCACCGCATCGGCCGTCTTGGAGACAACGACGTCGGCCTCTTGCCGCGTCAGGCAGAGCGGCGGCGCAAAACCGAGAATGTCGCCCTGCGGCATGGCGCGGCCGATGACGCCGCTTGCCGCAAGGGCGGTCGCGACCTGCGGTCCGATCTTTTGCGAGGCGTCGAAGAAGACACGGTCGTCCCGGTCGGCGACGAACTCGATTGCCGCGAGCATGCCGTCGCCGCGGACCTCGCCGACGTTTTTGTGGCCACCGACGGCTTTCGTCAGCTCGGCGCGGAAATAGGCGCCGGTCTCGCCGGCGTTCCTGACCAGGTCCATCTCGTCGATCAGTTCCAAATTGGCGACGCCGGCGGCAACGCAGATCGGATGCGCCGAATAGGTCCAGCCATGGCCGAGCGAGCCGAGCTTGTCGGAGCCTTGGACGAGCACCTGCCACACCTTGTCGGAGACGATGACGCCGGAGAGCGGCGCATAGGCCGAGGTCAGGCCCTTGGCGATCGTGATCAGGTCGGGCTTGATGTCGTAATGGTCGGAGCCGAACATGGTACCCAATCGGCCGAAGCCGGTGACGACCTCGTCGGCGACCAGCAGCACGCCGTACTTCTTCAGCACCGCCTGGATCTTTTCCCAGTAGCCGGCTGGCGGCGGCACGATGCCGCCGGTGCCGAGGATCGGCTCGCCGATGAAGGCGGCGACGGTTTCCGGCCCTTCGGCCAGGATCATCTCCTCGAGCTTGTCGGCACAGTATTGCGAAAATTGCCCCTCGCTCAGCGAGCGGTCGGCTCGGCGGAAATAGTAGGGTGCCTCGGTGTGCAGCACCGGCGCACGCGGCAGGTCGAAGGCATTGTGGAACAGGTCGAGGCCGGTCAGCGATCCGGTCATGATGCCGGAGCCGTGATAGCCGCGCCAGCGCGAGATGATCTTCTTCTTCTCGGGCCGGCCGAGCACGTTGTTGTAGTACCAGATCAGCTTGATGTTGGTTTCGTTAGCGTCGGAACCGGAGAGCCCGAAATAGACCCTCGACATGCCTTGCGGCGCGCGGTCGATGATCATCTTGGAGAGCGTGATCGACGCCTCGGTGCCGTGCCCGACATAGGCGTGGTAATAGGCGAGATTCTTGGCCTGTGCGGCGATGGCGTCGGCGATCTTCTGGCGGCCATAACCGACATTGACGCAATAGAGCCCGGCGAAGGCATCGATGCTCTTCCTGCCGTTATTGTCCCAGATGGTAACGCCTTCACCACCGGCAATCACACGCGTCGGGCTCTCGCCACGCGCGTGCGTTCCCATATGGGTCGAGGGATGGAAGAAGTGATCGCGATCCCAGGCGGCGAGTTCGTTTGACTGGTCGAGCATTTTTTACTCCTGAGGAAAATGTGTCGGGCGCGGCTCACGCCACGTCGAGGCAGAGATATTTGAGATCGGTAAAGGCTTCGAGCCCGTGACGCGAGCCCTCCCGGCCGATGCCGGACTGCTTGACGCCGCCGAACGGGACCGGCGCGCCGGTGATCTTGACCCGGTTGATGGCGACCATGCCATAATCGAGCGCGCGGCCCATGCGCAATTGGCGGCCGCCGTTTTCAGTGACGACATAGGCGACGAGGCCGTATTCCGTGGCGTTGGCGCGGGCGATCACTTCGTCTTCGCCGTCGAAGGGCGTCACCGCTGCGACCGGACCGAAGGTCTCATCGCGCATGATCAGGGCATCGTCGTCAACATCGGCCAGCAGGGTCGGCTGATAGAACAGCGGCCCGGCCGCATGGCGCTTGCCGCCAGTCAGGCAACGCGCGCCTTTGGCGAGCGCATCGGCCACCTGCTCCTCGACCTTCTTGACGGCGCGCTCGTGCATCAGCGGCCCGATTTCAGTGTCGTCAGCGAGGCCATTGCCGGCCCGCAATGCCTCGACGCGTTTAGCGAAAGCAGCGCAGAACCGATCGTATATCGGACGCTGGACATAGATGCGGTTGGCGGCGAGGCAGTCCTGGCCGGAGGTGGCGAATTTGGCGTCGACGGCGATGGTCACAGCCTTGTCGAGATCCGCGTCGGCGAAGACGATCAGCGGCGCATGACCGCCAAGCTCCATCACCAGACGCTTCATCGTCGGCGCACTTTGCGCGGCGATCAATTTGCCGATCTCGGTCGAGCCGGTGAAGCTCATGGCGCGAACGCGCGGGTCTTCGCACATCCGCCCAACGATGGTCGAAGCCTTGCCGGTGAGAACGTTGAACACGCCAGCCGGCACGCCAGCGCGCTCGCCAAGTTCGGCTAGCGCCAGTGCCGACAGCGGCGTTTCCGACGAGGGGTGCGCGACGATGGTGCAGCCGGCGGCGAGGGCGGCCGCCGCCTTGCGGGTCAGCATGGCCGCGGGAAAATTCCACGGCGTGACGACGCCGACGACGCCGAGCGGCTCGCGCCGCACCATCATCTCGGTATCAGGCAGATGACTGGTGACGCTTTCGGCGTTGAGGCGTTTGGCTTCCTCGGCATACCACTCGACAAAAGAGGCGGCGTAGTCGATCTCGCCGAGCGATTCCTTCAGCGGCTTGCCCTGTTCGAGCGTCATCAGCAGGGCCAGGTCATTTTTGGCGGCGACGATCAGATCGAACCATTTTCGCAAGATTTTCGACCGTTCCTGCGGCAGCAATGCGCGCCAGGCAGGAAAGGCGCGCGATGCCGCATCGATCGCCAATGTCGTCTGCCGTGCATCGAGCGCCGCAACGAAAGCGACGGTGGATCCGGTGGCCGGATCGGTCACCTCGAAACTCTCCGCGGTCTCGCTCGCCGTCCAGTGGCCATCGACATAGGCGAGTTCGCGCAGCAGCCGTCGGTCGGCGAGGCGATCAAGCGCCTCATGGCGGTGCGAGCGGGCAAAATGTGCGGACATGTTCAAGGTCTCCCGGTTCGGAGTGATACGGGAATATTATTCGTCTGCGGCGGACAGAGAGGCTGTTTGGGCGCTTGCGTGTAGAGAGATTGTCTCTTTAGGTCTACCGGAACGGACGATCTCTCTGGTCGTGCGGCAGAACACAAACCTTCGAGATTGACTGAACCTCCTCAGCCTCGTCATCCTTGGGCGGAGCGAGGCGAAGCCGAGCGCAGACCCAAGGACCCATGCCGTAACCTCTGCTAAGGATGCAGCGGAGCAGAATTCTGCACCGTCGCGGCGCCCTGATGTCACGCAATGGATCCTGGGGTCTGCGCCGCGTCGCTTCGCTCCTTGCTCCGCCCCAGGATGACGAAGCCGCGTGGGTCAGCGGCCAACCTCCTAGACCTGTGGTCCGAGAGATCAGCCTCACGAAGACGCCGGCAACAGATCCGCCACTGGCAGCACACTCTCCTCCTTCACCGTCTTGGTGACGATGTAGGTGAAATAGCGGTCTATGCCGATCTCGTGTTCGAGCAGGGTGTCGACCAGCCGCTGATAGGCGTCGATGTCACGCGCCATGACTTTCAGCAGGTAATCGACGCCGCCACCGACAGACCAGCAGGCGACGATCTCGCGGATGTCGCGGATGACGCGCTCGAAACGGTCGAAATCGGCCTGGCGGTGGCTGGCAAGCGTCACCTCCATCAGCACGGTGGCGACCGGCGCGATGGAGCGCATGGCGATCCTGGCGTGATAGCCCGAGACGATGCCGGCCTTTTCCAGCTTACGCAGCCGCATCCAGCAAGGCGTCGGCGACAGGCCGACCTTCTCGGCCAGCGCCAGCTTGGTGATGCGCCCGTCGCGCTGGATGGCGTCGAGGATTTTCAGATCGATCGGATCGAGTTTCGCTGCAGCCATGATCGTCCACTTCCACTGCCCGACACCATGACGGCGCATTATTTCGATTGTCAATTGCACTGATTTCGATCTCTAATAAGTCATGACATTTTGGCGACCAGATCCCGCTCTTATCCGGCGGCCGGCCTATCAATCGCTCGCCGACCAGTTCGCGCGCGCCATCCATGACGGGCGCCTGGCCAATGGCGCTCGCTTGCCGACGCATCGGCAGCTGGCCGACGATCTCAAACTTTCCGTGCAGACGGTCAGCCGCGCCTATGAGGAGCTGATCCGCCGCGGGCTGGTGTCCGGCGAGGTCGGCCGCGGCAGCTTCGTGCAGACACAGCGCCGCGAACCGGAGCCGCCCTATCTGCCGGAGCGGCTGGGCGAGGTCATCGACCTCTCCATCCTGAAGCCGGTCTGCGAACCGATGCATCTGGAACGGCTGAGGCAGGCGCTGGGCTGGCTCGCCGAAAACCTGCCGTCGAGCTCGGCGCTGTCGTTCAGGCCGAACATGGTGTTCCCGCGCCACCGCGCGGTGGGTGTCGAGTGGCTACGCCTCTGCGGCCTCGACGTGTCGCCGCAGAACATCAGCCTGACCAACGGCGCCACCGCAGGGATGACAGTGGCGCTGATGAGCGTGGCGCCGCCCGGCTCGACCGTCGCCACCGAGGCGATCGGCCACCACACGCTGATCCCGCTGGCGCGTTATCTCGGCTTCAACCTCGAGGGTTTGCCGATCGACGATAATGGGCTGATCCCGGAAGCGCTGGACGAGGCCTGCCGGCTGTCCGACATCCGCGCCGTGTTTGTCCAGCCGTCGGTGATCAACCCGACGGCCACGCTGATGGATGCCGGCCGGCGCGAACAGATTGCCGCCGTTGCGCGCAGGCATGACATCGCCATCATCGAAAACGACGTCCTCGGCCCGCTGGTCGAGGACCGGCCGCCGCCGGTCGCCGCCTTCGCGCCCGAGCGCACGCTCTACGTCACCTCCTTCACCAAGATCGTGGTGCCGGGCCTGCGCATCGGCTATCTCGCGGCGCCCGATCGTTATGTCGCCGCGGTCGCCAATCGCCACCTCGTCTCGAACTGGATGGCGACGCCGCTGGTGGCCGAGATCGCCACCAAATGGGTGACCGACGGCACCGCGATGGAACTCGTGCGATGGCAGCGCCTGGCTTTGCGGCGGCGTCTGGACATCGCCGCCGAGGTGCTTGCCGGAGTGGACTATCGCGCTCACCGCGACGGGCTGCATGTCTGGCTGCAACTGCCGGATGATCGCGGCGAGGAAAGCTTTGTTTCCCAGGCCCGCCTGCAGGGGGTGGCGATTGCGCCCGGCACGTCGTTTCGCATTTCGCAGACGCCTTGGCATCCAGCTGTGCGGATTTCGCTTGGCTCGACCACGGAGGGGGAACTGCGTGCCGGTCTCGGCGTTGTCACCAAGCTGCTGCTCGGCGATCCCGAGCATCTCCTGCTTGCGATCTAGGCGACAAATGGTGGGAAATTGTGCGGAATCCGAAATATTGTCATGATATTATTTTCTTGATTGACATGATTTGCCGCGGTCCGCATCGTTAAAGGCATCGCTTCTCCAGCACGGGAAATTCATTGTCGGCGCCCATTATCAAGATCGACGGCATTTCGAAAAGCTTCGGCACCTTCAAGGTGCTGGACGGCCTCTCCATGCAAGTCATGCCCGGCGAGAAGCTGGCGCTGATCGGCCCATCGGGTTCGGGCAAGACGACGATCCTGCGCATCCTGATGACGCTAGAGCGTATCGACAGCGGCCACATCCAGGTCGACGGCGAGCAGCTGTATCACATGGAGCGTAACGGCCGGCTGCTGGCGGCCGATGAACGGCATTTGGCAAAGATGCGCCAGAAGATCGGCATGGTCTTCCAACTGTTCAATCTGTTTCCGCACAAATGCGTCATCGACAATGTGACGCTGGCACCGATGCTGACCAAAGGCGTGCCGCGGGCCGCTGCCGAGAAGCGGGCGATGGAGCTGCTCGACATGGTGGGAATGGTCGACAAGGCCAAAGCGATGCCGGCGCAGCTTTCCGGCGGCCAGAAGCAGCGCGTCGCGATTGCCCGCGCGCTGGCGCTGTCGCCGAAGATCATGCTGTTCGACGAGGTCACCTCGGCGCTCGACCCGGAACTCGTCGACGAGGTGCTCAACGTCATGCGCAAGCTCGCCGCCGAGACCGACATGACCATGCTGCTGGTCACCCACGAGATGGGTTTCGCCCATGACTTCGCCGACCGGGTGCTGTTCTTCGACCGTGGCAGAATAGTCGAGGAGGGCAAGCCCGACGAGATTTTCCGCCATCCCAAACAGGAGCGCACGCAAGGTTTCCTGAAGAAGATCATTGCGGCCGGACATCGGGTCTGACTGCCATGCGAGGCGGCGACGCCTCAAGCAAGCCAAGAAGACAGACAAACAAGGAGTTGGGAACAATGAAGAAATTTGCCATTTTGGCCGGCGTCGCCGGTGTCGCCCTGACGGCGGTGCTGGCCGCCTCGACGCCCGGCTCTGCCGATGACAGCAAGCTCGAAGAGCTCAAGGCGCAAGGCTTTGCCCGCGTCGCCATCGCCAACGAGCCGCCCTATACGGCGGTCGCTGCCGACGGCAAGGTTTCGGGTGCGGCGCCTGACGTTGCCCGTGAAATCTTCAAACGCCTTGGCGTCAACGATATCGTCGCCTCGATTTCGGAATATGGCGCCATGATCCCCGGCTTGCAGGCCGGCCGTTTCGACGTCGTCACCGCTGGCCTGTTCATGAAGCCGGAACGTTGTGCTGCGGTCGCCTATTCGGAACCGGTGCTGTGCGACGCCGAGGCGATGCTGGTGAAGAAGGGCAACCCGAAGGGCTTCAAGAGCTACGAGGACGTCGCCAAGGACACCAGCGCGACGATCGGCGCACCGGGTGGCGGCACCGAGGAAAAGCTGGCGCTTACCGCAGGTGTGCCGCGCGAGCGCGTCATTGTCGTGCCGGACGGCCAGAGCGGCCTGAAGATGCTGCAGGACGGCCGCATCGATGCCTATTCGCTGCCCGTGCTGTCGATCAACGACCTGGTCAAGAAAGCCAATGATCCGAACCTCGAAGTCATCGCGCCGGTGGTCGGTGCGCCGGTCTATTGCGACGGCGCGGCCTTCAAGAAGGGCGACGAAGCGCTGCGCGACGCCTATGATGTCGAGCTGGCGAAGCTGAAGAAGTCCGGCGAGTTCGCCAAGATCATCGAACCCTACGGCTTCTCGGCGGCGGCGGCGATGTCGACGAGCCGCGACAAGCTCTGCTCGGCGAAGTAGGCGCGTTCTTTCCTTCTCTCCGTTGACGGGAGAAGGTGGCCAGAAGGGCTGGATGAGGGGCGTCGCCACACTCTGGTTGGTTCGCGCTGCCCCTCATCTGCCTGCCGGCATCTTCTCCCCGCGAACGGGGAGAAGGAACCTGAAGTGATCGCCTCGCCAAATATTCAATGCGGAGCCCTTTCGACCAATGACCCAATGGTCCGGCTATTTCGGCCTGATATTGCAAGGAGCGCTTGTCACCATCGAATTGACGTTGATGGGGTCGGTGCTTGCCTTGGTCATGGCCTTTCTTGCCGGACTGGGGCGGCTGTCGCGGTTTTTCGTGCTACGCGCGCTGGCCACCGCCTATATCGAGTTCTTCCGCGGCACCTCGATCTTCGTGCAGCTGTTCTGGGCCTATTTCGTGCTGCCTTTTGCCGGCATTTCGCTGACGCCGCTGCAGGCCGGCGTGCTGGCGCTGGGCCTGAATGTCGGGGCCTATGCGGCGGAAGTGGTGCGCGGCGCCATCAAGTCGATCGGCCGCGAACAATATGAGGCCTGCACCGCGCTCAATCTCGGCCGCTGGCAAGCCATGCGCCATATCATCCTGCCGCAGGCGCTTCTGGTGATGCTGCCTACCTTCGGCAACAACGCCATCGAGCTGCTCAAGGCCACCGCCGTCGTTTCGCTGATCTCGCTCGCCGACCTGACCTTCCAGGCGCAGGTGGTGCGCTCGCAGACCGGCAATACACTGGTGCCGTTCAGCACCATCCTCGTCATCTATTTCGTGCTGGCGCTGCTCATCTCATGGGGCGTGCGGTCGCTGGAACGCCGGATGGCGCGCGGCCTCGACGGGGTGCGCGTCTGATGGAGCGGGCCTGATAATGGAATGGGATTGGGATTTTGTCCGGCAGATCCTGCCGACGCTGATCGAGGGGGTGAAGATCACCATCCTGGCGACGCTGCTCGGCTCGGTGCTGGCGGCCATCGTTGGGCTGGGCATCGCGTTGGCGCGCCGGTCACCGAACAGGGCTCTGTCACGCACTGTCGGGTTCCTTGCCGAGTTCATCCGTGGCACGCCGCTGTTGGTGCAGCTCTATTTCATCTTCTACGTGCTGCCGGATTTCGGCGTCCTGTTGCCGCCGCTGGTGGCGGGCGTCATCGGTCTCGGGCTGCATTACGGCACTTACACGGCCGAGGTCTACCGCGCCGGCATCGATAATGTTCCGCGCGGTCAGTGGGAAGCGGCCAAGGCCTGCAACCTGAACGCCACCCAGACCTGGACGCACATCATCATTCCGCAGGCAATTCCGCCGATGATCCCGGCGCTTGCCAATTATTTCATCGCCATGTTCAAAGAGACGCCGCTGCTGTCGGCGATCACCGTGCTGGAACTGATGAACCAGGCCAAGAGCGTCGCCAATACCTATTATCGGTATATCGAACCGATCACCTTGGTCGGCGCCTTCTTCCTCGCCATCAGCCTGTTCTCGGTGGTGCTGCTGCGCTGGCTGGAACACCGTTATGGGCGGATCGAACGATGAGCGCTGCACTCGATATTCGCCTCCACTCGGCCCGGCCGGCGCTCGATGCGCGTCCGCTGGAAAAGCGGGTCGGCCTGATCGTCCTCGCAACCGACCATACGAGCGAACCGGATTTTCACCGCATGGTGGCAAGCGATCATATCGGCGTCTATGTCGCGCGTATTCCCTACGCTAACCCGACGACGCCGGACAATTTGCGCAAGATGCAGCCGTCACTGACGGCGGCTGCGGCCCTGATCCTGCCCGACGAGCCGCTCGATGCGATCTGCTATTCCTGCACCTCGGCTTCTGTCGTGATCGGCGATGCCGAAATCGAGGCGGCGGTGCAGGCCGCCAAGCCCGGCGTGCCGGTGGTCACGCCGCCGATGGCCGCGGTGCGCGGCCTGAAGGCGCTGGGCGCCAGGACGATCAGCATCCTCACTCCCTATACGGTCGAGACCAGCCGGCCGATGGCGGCCTATTTCACCGAGCATGGATTCGAAATCGTCAGCTTCACTTGCCTCGGCTTCAAGGACGACCGCGAGATGGCGCGGATTGCACCGAAATCCTTGGTCGATCTGGCCCGCGAGATGACGGCCCCGCAGGCCGACGCGCTGTTCGTGTCCTGCACGGCGCTGCGGTCGGCGGCGGCAGTTGTCGGTACGGAAGAGGCTATCGGCCGCCCCGTCGTCACCAGCAACCAGGCGACGGCCTGGAATTGCCTGCGGCTCTGCGGAGATGAGATGTCGCGCCCTGAATTCGGCCGTCTGATGACGCTGCCGTTGAACTGATTGCAGAGCCATGACCACGTCCAGGATAGGCCTCTCCGATATCTGCGCCGCGCGCGAGCGCATCGCGGGCAAGGTCGAGCGTACGCCGACCGTCACTTCCCGGAGTCTTTCCCAGCACTTGGGCGAGCCTGTTTATCTCAAGCTCGAACATCGGCAGACCACCGGCGCCTTCAAGCTGCGTGGTGCCTCGAACGCTATCGCCTCGCTGACAGAAGAGGAGAGGACGCGTGGCGTCGTCGCTGCCTCGACAGGCAATCACGGCCGGGCGCTGGCCTATGCCGCTCAACTGCAAGGTATCCACGCGACGATCTGCATGTCGCGGCTGGTGCCGCAGAACAAGCTCGACGAAATCCGCCGGCTCGGCGCCGAGATCCGCATCGTCGGCAATAGCCAGGACGATGCGCAGCAGGAGGTCGAGCGGCTGGTCGCCGAAGACGGGCTGATCATGCTGCCGCCTTTCGACCATCCCGCCATTGTCGCCGGGCAAGGCACGCTCGGGCTGGAGATTATCGAACAGGTTCCTGATGCCGCCCTTGTGCTGGTGCCGCTTTCCGGCGGCGGGCTGGCGGCTGGCGTTGCCGCTGCCGTCAAGGGCGTCAGCCCGGCGACGAAGGTGGTGGGTGTTTCGATGGCGCGTGGTGCGGCGATGAAGGCAAGCCTCGATGCCGGGCACCCGGTGCTGGTCGAGGAACTGCCGACGCTGGCCGACTCGCTTGGCGGCGGCATCGGCCTCGACAACCGGCTGACCTTTTCCATGTGCCGCGACCTGCTCGACGATGTGATCCTGCTCGGCGAGGACGAGATCGCCACCGGCATCCGCCTTGCCTATGAGCAGGAGCGCGAGATCGTCGAAGGCGCCGGCGCGGTTGGCATCGCGGCCGTGCTTGCCGGCAAGGTCAAGGCGAATGGCCCGACGGTGCTCGTTCTGTCCGGCCGCAACATCGATATGACACTGCACCGCAAGATCATCTGCGGCGAAGCAATTGCGGAGAGCGCAGCATGAGCCGTATGACGATCCTCACCGAAGCCGAATTGCGCAACATCGTGAAGCTCGATCTTGATGCCGTCGCCTGCGTCGAGAACGCGTTCCGGGCGCTCGCTACCTTGCCGGTGGCGATGCCGCCGATCCTGCGGCTGGACATTCCAGAGCATCGCGGCGAGGTCGACGTCAAGACCGCCTATGTGCCGGGCATCGATGGTTTTGCGATCAAGATCAGCCCCGGCTTTTTCGATAATCCCAAGCTCGGCCTGCCCAGCGTCAATGGCATGATGGTGTTGCTGTCGGCGAAAACCGGGCTGGTCGAGGCGCTGCTGCTCGACAATGGCTATCTCACCGACATCCGCACGGCCGCCGCCGGCGCGGTCGCCGCCAAACATCTGTCGCGGGCGGACTCTTCCATTGCCGCGATCTTCGGCGCCGGTGTTCAGGCCGGACTGCAGCTCGAGGCGCTGATGCTGGTGCGGCCGATCACCGAGGCTCGCATCTGGGCAAGGGATGCCGCCAAGGCCGAAGCCGCGGCGGACGCATTGTCCGAAAGACTGGGCATCGCCGTTCACGCCGAACCGGACGCGGCAAAGGCTGCGGCCGATGCCGACATCATCGTCACCACGACGCCGTCGACCGAGCCACTGATCAAGGCCGGCTTCGTCTCCGCCGGCCAGCACATCACCGCGATGGGCTCGGATGCCGAGCACAAGAACGAGATCGCGCCGGCGATCCTGCGCATGGCCGATCTCTACGTCGCCGATAGCGCCAAGCAGACGCGGCGGCTGGGCGAACTGCACCATGCTATCGCGGCGGGCGTGATGGCGGCCGATGCCGAGATCACCGAGCTTGGCCACATCATCGCCGGCGAAAGGCATGGCCGGCGTTCGGACAGCGACATCACCGTCACCGATCTGACCGGCACCGGTGTGCAGGACACGGCAATCGCCACGCTCGCCCGCGACCGTGCGCGTGCGGCCAAGACCGGTACGATTTTCGAAAGCTGATGCTGGCCGCAAGGCCCAACAAACGAGGACCAAGAACAATGCAGCCCAGTTTGAAATTCTCGCGCGGCGAATATGCGGAGCGCCTCGCCAAGACGCGGAAGTCGATGGAGGCCAAGGGCGTCGATCTGTTGATCGTCAGCGATCCGTCCAACATGGCCTGGCTGACCGGCTATGACGGCTGGTCGTTCTATGTGCACCAGGCCGTCATCGTGCCGCCGTCGGGCGAGCCGGTGTGGTACGGCCGCGGCCAGGACGCCAACGGCGCAAAGCGCACCGCCTATCTCGCGCACGACAACATCGTCGGCTATGCCGACAACTACGTGCAGTCGACCGAGCGCCATCCGATGGATTTTCTGTCCAGCGTGCTCTCCGATCGCGGCTGGGGGAAGCTCAGCATCGGTGTCGAGATGGACAATTACTGGTTCTCGGCCGCTGCGTTCGCATCGCTGCAGAAGCATTTGCCCAATGCCCGCTTCGTCGATGCCACTGCACTGGTCAACTGGCAGCGCGCGGTGAAGAGCCCGACCGAAATCGATTACATGCGCAAAGCCGCCCGCATCGTCGAAGCGATGCACCAGCGCATCGTCGACAAGATCGAGGTCGGCATGCGCAAATGCGACCTGGTCGCCGAGATCTACGATGCCGGCACGCGCGGCGTCGACGGAATCGGCGGCGACTATCCGGCGATCGTGCCGCTGCTGCCGTCGGGCGCCGACGCATCGGCGCCGCATCTGACCTGGGACGACCGGCCGATGAAATCGGGCGAGGGCACCTTCTTCGAGATTGCCGGCTGCTACAACCGCTATCACTGCCCGCTTTCCCGGACCGTGTTCCTCGGCAGACCGACGCAGGAGTTCCTCGACGCCGAAAAGGCGACGCTGGAAGGCATGGAGGCGGGACTTGTCGCGGCCAAGCCCGGCAACACGTGCGAGGACATCGCCAATGCCTTCTTCGCGGTGCTGAAGAGGTACGGCATCGTCAAGGACAACCGCACCGGCTATCCGATCGGGCTTAGCTATCCGCCGGATTGGGGCGAACGCACCATGAGCCTGCGTCCCGGCGACCGCACCGAGCTGAAGCCCGGCATGACCTTCCATTTCATGACCGGCCTGTGGCTGGAGACGATGGGGCTGGAAATCACCGAATCCATCCTGATCACCGAGACTGGCGTCGAGTGCCTGGCCAATGTGCCGCGCAAGCTGGTGGTGAAGAGTTGAGCCCGATGTCCAGCCTTCGTCCATCACCGATCACGCCGACCGTCGATTTCGAGCGCGACGGCGTGCAGCACGGTTTCCTGCGGCTGCCTTACAGCCGCGACGATTCTGCCTGGGGATCGGTGATGATCCCGATCTGCGTCATCCGCAACGGCAACGGGCCGAGCGCGTTGCTGACCGGCGGCAATCATGGCGACGAGTATGAGGGGCCGCTGGCGCTCTACGATCTCGCCCGAACGCTCGACCCGAAGCAAGTAAGCGGCACGATCATCATCGTGCCGGCGATGAACTATCCGGCGTTCCGCGCCGGCACGCGCACCTCGCCGATCGATAGGGGCAATCTCAACCGCAGCTTTCCCGGCCGGCCCGACGGCACGGTGACCGAGAAGATCGCCGACTATTTCCAGCGCGAACTTCTGCCCCGTACAGACATCGCGCTCGATTTCCACTCCGGCGGCAAGACGCTCGACTTCGTGCCGTTCTGCGCCGCCCACATCCGGCCCGACAAGGTGTTGGAGGAGAAAGGATTCGCTGCGGTCGAAGCGTTCTCCGCACCATGGTCGATGAAGATGCTGGAGATCGACGCGGTCGGCATGTTCGACACCGCCGCCGAAGAGATGGGCAAGCTGTTCATCACCACCGAGCTCGGCGGCGGCGGGACTTCGCGCGCGGAAACGGTGCGGATCGCGCGTCGCGGCGTGCTCAACGTGCTGCGCCATGCCGGCATCGTCGCCGGCGCGGTCGAGATGCAGCCGACCCGCTGGCTCGATATGCCGTCGGGCGATTGCTTCTCGTTCGCCGAGGACGACGGGATGATCGAAACCATGATCGATCTCGGCGAGCCGGTGGCAGAAAACCAGGTACTGGCACGCATCCATTCCGTCGGCCGCACCGGCGGCGCTCCGCAGGAGATACGGGCCAAAATGTCCGGTCTGTTGGCGGCGCGGCATTTTCCGGGGCTGGTCAAGGCCGGCGACTGCGCCGCCGTGGTCGCCGTGTTGGTCGATTGACGTCAGGAAGCCGATGTCGGGAACGGCTCGGCCTTGCCTTTGGGGCGATCGCCGATGGCAAAGACGGCGCTCGCCTCGCTGACGATCGAGACATGATCCTTGGCGGCTGTTCCGGCCGCCGCACTGTCGCCGCGCATGATTGCGGTGACGATGGCGTCATGCTCCTGCCAGGACTGGGCCAGCCGCCCGGGCAGCATGAATTGCGCGCGCCGGAACGGCGCCAGGCGGCCGCGGGTCATGACGGTCAACTCATAAATGTGCTTGCTGTGGGCGCCGCGATAGAGCCGGGTGTGGAACTCGGTGTTGAAAAGCTCATACTCTTCTTCGGCCCCGAGCTGCACCAAGCGCGCCGATGCCTGATGCTCGGCCTCCAGCGTGCGGCGCTCGCCGGCCGTCATGCGCTCGGCCGAGAAGCGCGCGCAGATCGCTTCAAGCTCGGCCATGCTTTCGAACATCGAGGCGAGGTGCTCCTGCGTCACCACGGCGACGGTGGCGCCACGGTTCGGTCGCCTTTCGACCAGCCCCATGGCGCTGAGCCGGCTGAGCGCTTCCCTGATCGGCGTGCGTGAGACGTCGAAGCGGGCGGCGAGCGAGGCCTCGTCGAGCTTTTCGCCGGGACGCAGGAAGCCGGTGACGATCCGGTCGCTGATCGCCCTCACCATCTGATCGACGGTCGTGCCCGACCTGATCAAATTGCGCTTTCCCGACACGTCTCCTCCGTCCAGTCTTTTCGCGAGAGCCGTAAGCCACTCACCGGCTTCGATTCCTCCGCAGCTCTGTATGCCTATGTTTTAGCCTTCATGTCAAATTGGCGATTTTGAAGGCAAAAAGTGTATGCAATTGCTCCGGCTTTGTGCAGTCCACATCGGCATGCTCATTGATATTGCTGAATAAATCCAATTTCTGAAACTGGCATGCTGATTGCATACACTTCTTTCATTGAGGTGTTAACCGGCCCCAAAGGCCCCACAGAGGGAGCATTCAATGTCCGAGAAATTCATGCTTAGCCGCCGCGACCTGCTCAAGACTTCCGCCGCCGGAGCTGCGCTCGGCCTTGCGTCGGCATCGTTTCCGATCAGCAGGGCCTTCGCCGCGACGGCCACCGTCGGCTTCATCTATGTCGGGCCAAAGGACGATTACGGCTACAACCAGGCGCACGCCGAAGGCGCCGCCACGCTGAAGGCGATCGAAGGCATTTCCGTCGTCGAAGAGGAGAACGTGCCGGAGACGGTCGACGTCCAAAAGACGATGGAATCGATGATCAATCTCGACGGTGCGTCGCTGATCTTCCCGACCTCGTTCGGCTATTTCGATCCGCACATGCTGGCCATGTGCGCGAAATTTCCCGACGTGCAGTTCCGCCATTGCGGCGGCATGTGGAACAAGGACAAGCATCCGATGAATGCCGGTTCCTATTTCGGCTATATCGGCATGGGCCAGTATCTGAACGGCGTCGTCGCCGGCCACGCCAGCAAGACCAAGAAGCTCGGCTTCGTCGCGGCAAAGCCGATCCCGCAGGTGTTGCTCAACATCAATTCCTTCCTGCTCGGCGCACGCTCGGTCGACCCGACCATCACCTGCCAGGTGATCTTCACCGGCGAGTGGTCGCTGGCGGTCAAGGAGGCGGAGGCCACCAATGCGCTGGTCGACCAGGGTGCCGACGTCATCACTTGCCATGTCGACAGCCCCAAGGTGGTGGTCGAGACGGCGGCCGGACGTGGCGCCTTCGTCTGCGGCTATCATGCCAACCAGAGCCCGCTGGCGCCGGAAAAATACCTGACCGGCGCGGAATGGAACTGGGCCAAGGTCTACAAGATGTTCGTCGACGATCTGGTGGCCGGCACACCGCTGCCCAATTTCACGCGCGGCGGCCTGGCCGACGGCTTCGTCAAGATGAGCCCGCTCGGCCCCGCTGTTGGCGCCGCCGCCCGCAAGCAGTTCGACGGCACGCTGGCCGAAATGATGAAAGGCGGCTTTTCCGTCATCAAGGGTCCGCTGAAGAGCAACAAGGGCGTCGTCGTCGCGACCGAGGGCCAGGCCTTCGTCGAGACCGCGCTCGAACTCGAAAGCATGGACTACCTCGTCGAGGGCGTCGTCGGTTCGACCGCCTGAACCGGATCGGAGACGGGGCCATGGCAGACACGGTCAGCACTGCGGGCGCACCGGCGCTGTTTGGCGCCAGGAATTATCCGGCGGCGCTCGAATGGGCGGCGCGGCGCGCGGAAGCCTTCGTCATACCGCTCGCGGCGCTGATCGTCGGCATGGCGCTGTTCAGCGTGTTCATCGCGCTGGTCGGCAAATCGCCGTTGCAACTCTACGAGACGATGTGGCGCGGCGGCTTCGGCTCGTGGTTCTCGATCCAGAACTCGCTGTCGCGGGCAGCACCGCTTTTACTGGCAGCGCTCTGCGTGGCGCTGCCGGCACGGCTCGGACTCGTCGTCATTGGCGGCGAGGGCGCGATCGTGCTGGGCGGCGTTGCCGCCGCCGCCATCGGCGTCGCGGCGAATGGCGCGCCGGCTTTTGTGGTCATCCTGCTGATGGGCGCGGCGGGCGTGGTCGCCGGCGGCATCTGGATCGGTGCCGTCGGCGCACTCCGCCACTACCGCGCCGTCAACGAAACCATCTCCAGCCTGCTGATGGCCTATATCGCCATCGCGCTGATGAACCATCTGGTCGAAGGGCCGCTGCGCGATCCGGCCTCGCTCAACAAACCCTCGACCGAGCCGCTGGTGGACGCCTACCGCATCGGCAACATTCCAGGCATGGACGTGCACTGGGGCCTGGTCGTCGGCATTCTCGCCTGCGTCCTGTCCTGGCTGCTGATCGAAAAGACGCGCTGGGGCTTTGCCGCCCGCATCGCCGGCGGCAATGTCAGGGCGGCCCAGGTGCAAGGGCTTGCCGTCGGGCCGCTGATCGTCGGCTTCACCGGGTTGGCCGGCGGCTTCGCCGGGCTGGCCGGCATGCTGGAGGTCGGCGCCGTACAAGGCAGCGCCAACGCCTCGCTCGCCGCCGGCTATGGCTATACCGGCATCCTCGTCGCCTTCCTCGCCCGCCACAATCCGCTCGCCATCATTCCGGTCGCTTTCCTGCTCGGCGGCATCGGCGCTTCCGGCGGGCTGATCCAACGCCGCATGGACCTACCCGACGCCACCGTGCTGGTGCTGCAAGGCATGCTGTTCGTGGTCATCCTGTTCAGCGAAACCTTTTACGGCCGCTTCAAGGTCTTCAATCCCGATCTGTGGAAGAGGGGTTCCTGATGGACGCGACCGAGATCGGCCTGTGGGGCGTGCCGCTCGCCATTCTCGGCGGCGCCATCCGCGTCTCGACGCCCTTCATCTTCGTCTCGCTCGGCGAAGCCATCACCGAGCGCTCCGGCCGCATCAATCTCGGCCTCGAAGGCACACTGGTCTTCGGTGCCATGACCGCCTACGCCGTCGCAGTGATGACCGGCTCGCCATGGCTCGGCCTGCTGGCCGCCGCAGGTGCCGGTCTTTGCTTCGGCCTGTTCCACGGCTGGATCTGCAAATTCCGCGGGGTGAACGACATCGCCATCGGTATCGCACTGATGCTGTTCGGCTCGGGTCTCGCCTTCTTCTTCGGCAAGCCGTTCATCCAGCCCTCGGCGCCAGACCTGCCGGCTATCGCCTTCGGTGGCTGGTCGGATATCCCGCAGGTGCAGGCGGCGCTCAACGTCAACGTGCTGTTCCTGATTGGTGCGGCACTTGCCGTGTTTCTATGGTGGGCCTTCCGCAACACGCGCGCCGGCCTGATCGTGCGGGTGGTCGGCGACAGCTCCGATGCGGCGCGCGCCATGGGCCTCAATCCCAACACCGTGCGCCTGCTTGCGACAGGCGTGGGCGGCGCGCTCGCCGGCATCGGCGGCGCCTATCTGTCGCTCTACTACCCCGGCAGCTGGACCGAACGCATTTCGTCGGGACAGGGGCTGATGGCGGTGGCGCTGGTCATCTTCGCGCGCTGGAATCCGCTTGGCTGCTTTGCGGCGGCACTGTTGTTCGGCGGCGCCGGCGCGTTAGGCCCGGCACTGCAATCGGTCGGGGTGACGCAGGGCTACTATCTCTTTTACGCCGCGCCTTACATCCTCACGCTCATCATCATGATCGCCACCTCGTCGCCGAGCCGCTCGCTTGCCGGCGCGCCGGGCGAATTGTCGATCACCAAATGACTGGAGTTTTTCCGATGAACGCCAGAGCCGAGATCACCCAGCGCTACATCGACGCCGACCCTTATCCATGGCCCTATAATGGCGAGCTTCGGCCGGACAATACGGCGCTGATCATCATCGACATGCAGACCGATTTCTGCGGGCCGGGCGGCTATGTCGATCATATGGGCTACGATCTTTCGCTGGTGCGGGCGCCGATCGAGCCGATCAAGTCGGTGCTCGCAGCCATGCGGGCCAAGGGCTACACCATCATCCACACGCGCGAGGGCCACCGGCCCGATCTCGCCGACCTGCCGGCCAACAAGCGCTGGCGCTCGCGCCGCATCAATGCCGGCATCGGCGACCCCGGACCTTGCGGTCGCATCCTGGTGCGCGGCGAAGCCGGCTGGGACATCATCCCCGACCTCTATCCGGCGGCGGGCGAACCGATCATCGACAAGCCGGGCAAGGGCTCGTTCTGCGCCACCGACCTGGAGCTGATCCTGCATCAGCGCGGCATCGAAAACATCGTGCTGACCGGTATCACCACCGATGTCTGTGTCCACACGACGATGCGCGAGGCCAACGATCGCGGCTTCGAATGCGTGATGCTGGAGGATTGCTGCGGCGCGACCGACTACGGCAACCATCTCGCTGCGATCAAGATGATCAAGATGCAGGGCGGCGTGTTCGGCGCGGTGTCGAATTCGGCATCCTTCGTAGCGCAGCTGCCGTGAGGACACGATCTTGAGTGGAAGCATCGGCAAGAAAGCCGTCGGCGTCGAGACCATCGGCATGACCATGCGCTTCGGCGCCTTCACCGCGCTGGACGACGTCTCGATCAGGGTGCCGGCGGGATCGTTTCATGCGCTGCTCGGCGAAAACGGCGCCGGCAAATCGACGCTTGTCAAATGCATGATGGGTTTTTACCACCCGACCGCCGGCGACATGCTGGTCGAAGGCCGCGAGGTCGCAATCGCCAGTCCCAAGGACGCCTCGGCATTAGGGCTCGGCATGGTCTACCAGCATTTCACGCTCGTCCCGTCGCTGACCGGTGCGGAGAACCTGGTCATTTCGCGCGAGAAGGTGCCCGGCATCATCGACTGGCGCAAGGAGCGCGCCGCGCTTGCGCAATTCATGCAGCGCATGCCGTTCAAGCTGCCGCTCGACGTCAAGGTTGCCGAGCTTGCCGCGGGTGAGAAGCAGAAGCTCGAAATCATCAAGCAGCTCTATCTCGGCCGCAGTTTCCTGGTGCTCGACGAGCCGACTTCGGTGCTCACTCCCGGCGAGGCGCAGGAAGTGCTTGGCCTGGTGCGCGACATGACCAGGACCGGCGACCTTACCGTGCTGATGATCTCGCATAAATTCCACGAGGTGACGGCCTTTGCTGACGACATCACTGTGCTGCGGAAGGGCAGGCTGACCGGAACCGGCAAAGTCTCGGAGCTTTCGCACAAGCAGATGGCGGCGATGATGATCGGTGACCAGCCGATCGCCGCGCTCGACAGCCGCGCTCCGGTGCCGGCCGGCGCCAGGCAGGTGCTGACGGTAAAGTCGCTGAAGGCGCCCGACCGCACCGGCTTGAAAACCATCGACATCGGCGAGCTCGATGTAAAGTCCGGCGAGATCGTCGGCATTGCCGGCATCTCCGGCAACGGCCAGAAGGAGTTTCTCGAAGTGCTAGCCGGACAGCGGGCGCGCAATGGCGGCGACGTTCTGGTGAAAGGCTCGCCCTATGGCGCCAGCCGCAGCGAGGCGCGCACGCTCAATGTCCGCTTCATTCCGGAGGAGCCGTTGCGCAATGCCTGCGCGCCGAAGATGACGGTGGCGGAAAACATGGCCTTCCGCACCTTCGACCTCAACGAGGCCGGCAAGCCGGTCAACTGGATCAGGATGAGTGCGATCAGGGACTACGCGGCCCGCCTAGTCGAACAGTTCAAGGTCAAGACGGCATCCCTCGCTTCGCCGATTTCGTCGCTCTCGGGCGGCAATGTGCAGCGCGCGGTGCTGGCGCGGGAACTGACCGGCGAGGTCGATTTGCTCATCGTGTCGAACCCCTGCTTCGGACTCGACTTCTCCGCCGTCGCCGAAATCCGCGCCCGCATCATGAAGGCGCGCAATGCCGGCGCCGCAGTGCTCCTAATGTCGGAGGACCTTGATGAGCTGCTCGAGCTCTCGGACCGCATCTTCGTCATGTCGGACGGCGCGCTGGTCTACGAGACGCCGATCGCGCAGGCGAGCGTGCAGACGATCGGCGAGCACATGGCGGGACATCACTGATGGCGGAGATCGAGGCGCTGCCGTTTCCGCTTGCCTTCAGGCCTGAGGCGGTGGCGCTGATCGTCATCGACATGCAACGCGACTTTGCCGAACCCGGCGGCTTCGGCGCCAGCCTCGGCAACGACGTCAGCCGCATCACGGCGATCGTGCCGACGGTGAAGAGGCTGATCGAGGGCTTTCGCGCGGCCGGGCTGCCGGTCATCCATACGATGGAGTGCCACAAGGCAGATCTTTCGGATCTGCCGCCAGCCAAGCGCAATCGCGGCAACCCGTCGATCCGGATCGGCGATGTCGGGCCGATGGGTCGCGTGCTGATCGTCGGTGAGCCGGGAACGGCGATCCTCGATGAACTTGCCCCACTGCCTGGCGAGATCGTCATCGAAAAGCCGGGCAAGGGCGCGTTCTATGCCACCAGCTTCGGCGACGAGCTGAAGCGGCTCGGCGCACAGCAACTCGTCTTTGCCGGGGTGACGACGGAGGTCTGCGTGCAGACGACGATGCGCGAGGCCAACGACCGCGGCTATGAATGCCTGCTGGCGGAGGATGCCACCGAGAGTTATTTTGCCGAGTTCAAGGCGGCCGCCCTGGCCATGATCAGGGCGCAGGGCGCCATCGTCGGCTGGACGGCGACAACCGACCAAGTGCTCGAGGGGATTGCCAATGCCTAACCTTGCCTTTGCCGGCCTCCTCAATGGTGGCTGGCGCGATCTGGCGTTCGGGCATTTCCGCGATGGCATTACGGCGCACTGGCTGCTCAAGGGCGGACCGACGGAACCGTCGGTCGCGATCCTGAACTACCGGCCCGGCGCCAGCGTGCCGCGCCATCGCCATGCGGGGCTGGAAACGATCATCGTGCTGGAAGGCACACAGAGCGACGAGAATGGCGATCATGCCGCGGGCAGCGTGATCCTGAACCCGGTCGGAACCGAGCATTCGGTATGGACAAAAGACGGCTGCGTGGTGCTCATTCAGTGGAACCTGCCGGTAGTCATTCTGGGCGAGGCCGAATGAGCGAGATCCATTTCGATATTGCGAGCCTGCACGCTGCCTATCGGGCCGGCGTCAGCATCGGCGAGATAATCGATACGGTCCATGCGCGGCTCGCAGCGGCCGATGACCCCGGCATCTTCATCCATCTGGCGAGCAGGGCGGAGATGCTGGCCGAGGCGGAAAAGCTCGGCCTCTTCGATCCCGTGGCAAAGCCGCTGTGGGGCGTACCGTTCGCGGTCAAGGACAACATCGATGTTGCGGGCATGCCGACGACGGCCGGCTGCGCCGAATTTGCTTATCTGCCGGCGAAAGATGCCACAGTCGTCGCGCGGCTCAAGGCCGCCGGCGCGCTGGTCGTCGGCAAGACCAATCTCGACCAGTTCGCCACCGGCCTGGTCGGCGTGCGCACGCCCTATCCAATCCCGAGGAATGCGATCGACCCGAAGCTGGTGCCGGGCGGCTCCTCATGCGGCTCGGCCGTGGCGACGGCGCGTGGCATCGTCTCGTTCGCGCTCGGCACCGACACGGCCGGTTCGGGCCGCATACCTGCAGGCCTCAACAACATCGTCGGGCTGAAGCCGAGCGTCGGCGCGCTGTCGGCCACCGGCGTCGTGCCGGCCTGCCGCACGCTCGACTGCGTCTCGGTCTTCGCGCTCACCGTCGACGACGCCTACCACGTGTTCGAGGCGGCGGCGGCAAAGGACGACGCCGATCCCTATTCGCGTGACCTCGGCGTCCAACCGCTTACCGCGTGCCCGCCGGTGCTGACGGTTGGCGTGCCGGCCAGGGCCGACTGGACCTTCTTCGGCGACGAGGCGATGCAGGCGGGCTTCGAGGCCGCCCTTGCCTCGATGGAGACGCTGGGCTGCAGGCTGGTCGAAATCCCGTTCGGTGATTTCTACGCCACCGCCAACCTGCTCTACGAAGGCGCCTGGGTGGCCGAGCGTTATGCCGCGATCAAGGACTTCATGGACGCCAACGAGGCCGCCATGCATCCGGTGACGCGGCAGATCATCGGCGGCGCGCGAAAGCTTTCCGCAGCGGACGCCTTCAACGGGCTCTATGCCTTGCAGGCCTACAAGGCCAGGCTTGCGCCGGTCATCACCTCGGTCGATCTCTTCTGTGTGCCGACCGCGCCGACCCACTACACGGTCGAGGCGGTTCTCGCCGATCCGATCGTCACGAACAGCCGGCTCGGCACCTACACCAACTTCGTCAACCTGCTCGACATGTGCGGCATAGCCGTGCCGGCCGGAATTCGTAGCGACGGTTTGCCGACGAGCGTCACCTTGCTTGCCGCGGCGGGCAAGGACCATTTGACGGCGTCGCTTGCGCGCGATGTCCATGCGGCAAGCGGCCTTGCGCTGGGCGCTACAGGCTGGCCGCTGCCGCAGCGTGGCGACCCTTGCGTAGACGTGGACGAAGGCACGATCGAACTGGCCGTCGTCGGCGCGCATCTGTCGGGCATGGCGCTGAACGGCCAGCTGCAGCAACTCGGCGCGATTTTCGCCCGGGCTGCCAGTACGGCGCCGCTCTACCGGCTTTACGCGCTCGCCGGCCAGTCGGTGCCGCGACCGGGGCTCGAGCGCAGCTGCAACGGCAAGGGGACAGCGATCGAGGTCGAAGTCTGGCGGCTGTCGCCGCAAGCCTTCGGCCGTTTCGTCGCCGCGATCCCGCCGCCGCTCGGCATCGGCACGCTTCTGCTCGATGACGGAACTTCGCCGAAAGGCTTCCTCGTCGAAAGTGCCGGCCTCACCGATGCAGAGGAGATTTCGCATTTCGGCGGCTGGCGCAATTTCATGGCGGGTCAGCTGCAGCGGAGCTGACGACAAAGAATGCCCGTCGCATGCGCGGCGAACCCGGAAGCGCTCGGACGGCGGCGGACCAGCTTCGTGTTTGCCGGCCTCGGCCCCTCGCAGATCCGGCGGTTATTCCAAAAGAATCTGCGGACAAGCCCGCACCAGTGGCTGATGCGTGAGAGGCTGATGCAGATGCAATCGCTGCTGGTGCGGAGCAACCGTAAGCTGGCCGAGGTCGCCGAGGCCTGCGGTTTCTGCGACGTCTGTCATTTCGGGCGCGAGTTCAAGCGCTCAGTGGGATATCGCCGGCCGCATGGCGCCGCATCGAGTTAAGCGCCGGGCCGGGACATTAGGTCGACGGCCTAGGTCGTATGATGATAGCTGGACTGACTGCTTGCGACCACTCGTCGACCGTCATCCGCCGGAGGCCCCCTTTGGTTCTGTATATACCGTTGTCCTTAGACACGCCGATCAGAAGCAGCGTCAGCGACCTCATCAGCCTTCGCTCTGACGGCGACGCGATTTTGGCGACGTTCATCGTGCCACACGATAAAACCAAGGCGCTTCGTGTCCACTTTCATGCCAGCTATGTTATGAGAATGTGCGACGAGCACGTCTTGAACCTCGAGGATCTGCCAATAACCCGACAAGGGCTGATTGGGGAGCATTTTCTCTATCAGGTCGAAGGTGCTGACTTTCTACTCCATCAACCCGCGATTAAAGACAGCTATCGGGGAGCGAAACACTTTCGCTGCGTGACTGGATCGACCTGTCTGGACGTCGTCGCAGATGACCCGCCGACTGTGATGTTGGTCTCGCGTGACAGCGCGAACTGATCGCGTCCGTTCAGCTTCGCTCTTAAAGCCGCATTGAGAACGTCCGGTCCCACCACTTTGCCGACATTGGACTTTTATTGTCACGCTCTGGAACGATGCGCGTCCTGTCGCTGTCCCGAACAGTGTTACGAAAAGCAGCAAGCCGCGCGTTGTGCCGCCATCGCCATCGATCGTGTCAACGGCTGAGAACAGGCGGTCACGCTCGATCAGCCAAGGCTTGTAGTCCAGCGCCGCACCCGACCAAGCAGCCATCCGGTCCTGCAGCAATATATCTCGCGGATCGGTGGGCTTTCACATGGTCCTTTGCCGGAACTTGGAATGGCAGCTCGAGCAATCCTGCAAGATAAGATGCAGGAGGTGCTCTGCCGGCAATTTAGCGGGATCGGCTTCCGCCGCCGGCCGCTTGCCAAGCAGGCTGCCACCGCCCATTGCCAGGCCGGAACCCATTCTCATATCGTCGGTGATGCGAGGCGGCGCCCGCTCGGCGTCGGAGGCCAGGGCGCTGGCCAGCGTCCCGATATGACGAGCCAGTGCTTCGAACTCCGCGCGGGCGGAGTCGATATCCGGCTTGGCGCCTGAAGGCGCACCCAACGTCGCGCTGGGGAATTCGGCAATCAAGGCAGGGCCGGTGCGGGCGCGGATGGTCTCGGCCGCCGCCTTGAAAGCCACGGCGTCATAGGCCTGCTTGCCGTCGAACATCCCGGCGATCGCCTTTGCCGCCGCGGCCATTTCCTTCATCGAGGCCTGGCGAGCCTCGATGACCCCATCACGGCCCGAATGGGCGGCAGCGAGCACGACTGAGACGCAGGCAAGCGACAGCACCGTTACAGCGGCTGCGAGCCTCACTGGGCCACGCCTTGTCCTGCCAGCTCGTCAATGATCGGGCAATCCGGCCGCTCGTCGCCGTGGCAGTGACTGACCAGATGGTGGAGCAAGCCGCGCAATCCGACCAGTTCTGCGATCTTCCTGTCGATCTCCACCAGCTTGGCTTTCGCGATCGCCTTCACGTCGGCGCTGTCACGTTCCCTGTCCTGGTACAGCGACAGCAGCTGGCGGCATTCGTCGACCGAAAACCCCAGGCTTCGCGAGCGCTGCAGGAAGCGCAGCCGGTGAATATCGGCGGTCGAGTAATCGCGATAGCCGTTGTCGGTTCGGGCCGGGTGCAAGAGCCCGATATCCTCGTAGTAACGGATCGTCTTGGCCGGCAAGCCGGATTTTTCGGATGCGACGCCGATGTTCATGACGGAAATCTCCTTTGTCGGAGGAAATAGGCCTTCCAGTGGATGGAAGGTCAACATGATGTGGCGATTTTGGATGCCCGACGCAACCGCCCGCCCGCTCCAACCGTTTGCCTGCCAACAGCGCACACTGAACCTTCGGGAAGAAATCAGTTCTCGGAAACGTTTACCGAACAGTGCTCAAAACCCGGCGTTCGACACCGGGTACCGATGAGCAACCCCTCCGGCGGTGGCCCGACGCTACACCGTGCAGACGCCGAGGAGACAGAATATGCCCGTCAAGGCCTATATCAACCGGATCGCGACAGCGGTGCCGGAGCACGAGGTTCATCAATTCTACCTGCGTTTCGCGGCCTCCATGCTCGCGGCCGATCGCCGGAGGATATTCGAACGCATGGCCGATCTTGCCGGCATCGAGCACCGCTATTCCTGCTTTGCGCCGGCGTCCGATCCCGAAGGACCATCCGCCGACCTGGCCGGGACCTTTATCCGCGGCGCGTTTCCCGGAACGGCGATGAGAATGGCGATGTTCGACGATGCCGCACCCGTCCTGGCGCAAAAGGGCATCGACGGATTGCAGCTTGGCGACGACGCTTCCCGCATCACCCATCTCATCGTCACCACCTGCACCGGTTTTTCGGCGCCGGGCATCGATCTCGAGCTGGTTGCGCGTTGCGGGCTGCCGGACGGGGTCGAACGCACGATGATCGGCTTCATGGGTTGTTATGCGGCGATCAACGGCCTCAAGCTGGCCCGCCACATCGTCCGCTCCGAGCCGCAGGACAAGGTCCTGCTGGTCAATATCGAGCTCTGCACGATGCATCTGCGCGAAACCACCGAGCTGGAAAAACTGCTGTCGTTCTGCCTCTGGGGCGATGGCTGCGCGGCTGCGCTCATCACTGCCGAGCCGGCCGGCATCGAGCTCGATAGCTTTTACTGCTTGGTGGCGAGGGAACGGCGGGACCTGATGCGTTGGAACATTCGCGACCACGGCTTCGAAATGGTTCTTTCCGGCCAGGTGCCGGCAGCGATTCATGAAGCGTTGCGGAGCAACCAGGCCGCCATCCTCGGCGGTCGATCGGCGGAAGACATCGACCTTTGGGCCGTGCACCCGGGGGGACGTTCGGTGCTCGACGCCGTCGAAAGGGCCCTGAAACTCGAACCCACCGCGCTGGAACCATCGCGTGAGGTCTTGCGCCGGTATGGGAACATGTCGTCTGCGACAGTCATGTTCGTGATGAAAGAGATGTTGAAGGCGCCACCCGGCCTGCTCGGCTGCGGCATGTCGTTCGGGCCCGGGCTGACGGCCGAAACCATGCTCTTTCGAACCGTGTCATGAGCAGCCTGGAGCATCGGCAGCTTGCGCCGGAAATCCTCGACGGACTTGCGGCCGACGATCCGCGAGCGCTGACCGCGCGCCGCGACCTTCGTCGCATCAACATGCTGATGTTTCAGGTGCCGATCATGACGTCGTTGCTCAAGAGGTTTGTGCCAAATCCGCCACGCCGCATCCTGGAGATCGGCGCCGGCGATGGCTCCTTCATGCTGGCAGTGGCGCGGCACATGGCCAGGCATTGGCCTGGGGTCGAACTGGCAATGCTCGACCGCGTCGACCTCGTCACCGCGCAATTGCGCGATGATTTTGACAGGCTGGGATGGAAGGCTGAAGGGATCACCGCCGATGTCTTCGACTGGACAGGAAAGTTCGAGGGCGCACGGTTCGACGCCGTCACCGTCAATCTGTTCCTGCATCATCTCAACGATGCGCAGCTCGTGCGCCTGTTTTCGCTTATCAGGCCGAAAGCCCCGTTGCTGCTGGCGACAGAGCCGTTGCGGGCGAAACTGCCGCTGGCCACGACCCGTCTTCTGCCGGCAATCGGCGCCAATGACGTCACACGAAACGACGCGGCGCAAAGCGTGCGTGCCGGCTTTCGCGGCAGCGAGCTTTCCGGCCTCTGGCTTGCGGCCAACGGCAAACCGGTCGAGGAACGGCGCGCCGGCCTGTTTTCCCACATCTTCGTCGGCGCCAGCGCCAGTGACGAGCCATGACGCGATTGTCGACCCATGACGCCATCGTCATCGGCGCCGGCCCGGCGGGCACATCCGCCGCGCTCACGCTGGCCCGGCACGGATGGGTCGTGGCCATTGTGGAAAAGACCGCATTTCCGCGCCGCAAGGTCTGCGGCGAATATATCTCGGCAAGCAATCTTGCGCTGCTGGACCGGCTGGAGATCGGCGATGCCTGGTACGCCAATGCCGGCCCCGAAATCCGCCGCGTCGGCCTGTTTTCCGGCGAGACCTGCGTCGAGGCGGCAATGCCTTTTGCAGGAAGCGAGCCGCGTGCAAAAGACGGCTTCGGCCGGGCGCTCGGCCGCGACATTCTCGATTCCCTGCTTTTGCAGGCGGCACGCTCGGCGGGTGTCGAAATCTTCCAGCCCTGCCGCGCCGTCGCCATCCACCGGGATGGTCAGATGCAACGGGTGCGAATTCAAGCCGGGGAGGAAACGACCATGTTGCGTGCACCGGTGATTGTCGCCGCACACGGCTCCTGGGAACCGGGACCGTTGCCCAGCCAGCTCGCAAAGGCCAATCGCCCGTCGGACCTGCTCGGCTTCAAGGCGCATTTCACCGGGTCGTCGCTCGCACCGGATTTGATGCCTCTGCTGGCTTTTCCCGGCGGCTATGGTGGCATGGTCTCGGCGGATCACGGCCAGTTGTCGGTCTCGTGCTGCATTCGCCGCGATATGCTCGCGCGGTTACGCAAACAACGTGGACATGTGTCGGCCGCCGATGCGGTCTCCCGCCATGTCGTGGACTCATGCCGGGGCGTGAGAGACGCCCTGGAACCGGCGCGCCTCGACGGTCCGTGGCTTGCCGCGGGTCCGATCCGGCCGGGAATTCGCTCGTGCTACGAAGGGGACATCTTCCGCGTCGGCAACGCAGCCGGAGAGTCTCACCCAGTCATCGCCGAGGGTATCTCGATGGCGCTTCAGTCCGGCTGGCTGCTGGCTTGCGAACTCGCATCCGCGCCAAGTGGCCGGGCAGGGCGCGAGGCTGCCGCCAGACGCTATGAGGCGGCCTGGAAAAGACTGTTTTCGACGCGGGTCTATGCCGCCGCGGCCCTTGCCGGAGTTGCCCTTCGTCCCGGCAGCGCCACCTTGATGGCGGCGATCGTCCGGAATTTTCCGCAGACCCTGACGTTGGGCGCGCAACTGAGCGGCAAGACCAAGCCGGTTCCAGGCTTTGCCTGACGAGTGACGCGGCCTCGTGCTGCCCTGTCGCCTTACATGCCACGGCGGCAATCGGCGGCAACATGGGCCCTTTCTGCTGGGAATTTGCTATCGTATGGTCGTAGGCGCCCTACGGCTTCAGGTTCGCAGGTATTTGACCAGCGCTGCAATCGCGAGCAAGAGCGCGACGAACACCAGGACCCAGACGAGCGCCATGCCGCCCATCATCCATGTACCCATTGGACCATTCATCATTGCAATCACCTTTACGGTCAGTGAAGGCCCGCCTTCGTCGGTAAGCATCGGCGACTGCGAAGGCAATTAGCTCGCCGGGGAATTCGGTCAAGACGACGAGGAAACCCGATCGGCCGCCCTGCCGCCGTGTCCTGCCAACCGGAGTGTCCACCACGTCCTGGTCGTCTTACAAACCCCCGCCGCAGCCGTCCGAGAGATCCCAGACGTCGACGACCTGCTTGCCGGTGAAACCGTGCTCGCGGATCAGGAACTTCGCCAATCCGCCATACACTTTCCAGCGCCAGCATGGGCAGCAGCATGGGCCTTTCTCGTTGGAATTGGCCATCGCATAGTCATAGGCCTGCTGCTCGTCGCCGGAGAGTTTCACATCGTAGTAGGGCAGCATCTTCTGTGCGATGCCGGCCGGAATGTCGTACGGATCGCTGGGGATCATCGCGATCTCCCGGTACTTGGCCAGGCCGCTCACTTGCTCGGCATAGCGCTTCGTCTCCATAGGGCTGCAGCACGAGCCCGTGATCCGCGACATCGCCGGCATGGTGGCGATGGACTCCGTGAACTTGGCCGAACACGTGCTGTTGCCGTTCTGGCTGAGATATTTGAAACGGCGCACCAGATCGGAATCCTCCGCGGCGATCGCCAAATCCGGCCTCTTGAGCAAGCCGACGACCGCAGCGACGCCAAAGGCGCTGCCCAGAACAACCGTCCGCCGGGTTGGGTAGCATATCCGGCTCATTTGCTGTTCCTCGCCTGCTCGATCAGTTTCTTCATCGTTGCCAGGTCGGTCGCGCCGGGGAAAATCTGCTCGCCAACGACGAAGCTTGGCGTTCCGCTGATCTTCAGCGCCTGGGCCAGTTGCGTATTCCGGTCGATCGACGCCTGGATATCGGGCCGCTGCATGTCGGTCTTCATTTTAGCCACGTCGAGCCCGACGTCGGCAGCGACCTTCAGCACGACCGCTTCGGTCACCCGCGTCTTCACCGCATACAAGGCCTTGTGGAATGCCATGTACTTGCCCTGGCGCACTGCGGCGAGAGCCGCCTTGGAAGCAAATACGGAATCCGTGCTGAGGATCGGGAATTCCTTGTAGACGATCTTGAGCTGCGGATCGTCGGCCATGGCTTGCGCCATGATCGGCGCAACTTGCCGGCAATAGGGGCAGTTATAGTCAAAGAACTCGACCACGGTGACGTCGCCTTCGGCGTTGCCGCCGACCGGGCTCGCCGGGTCCCGGAAAATCTCGTCGGCCCTGGCCGCCAGGGCGGCTTTCGCCTCTTTTGCCGCGGCCTCGCGCTGGCGGGCATCGAGGCTCTGCAGCGCCTCCATGACGACCTCGGGATGCGCCAGGATGTAATCGTGGACGCGCTGGTCGAACTGGTCCTGGGACATCTCGCCCGCGGCGATCGCCTGACCGTGAAGACCGAGCGCCAGCCAGACCGTCGCACCGGCCAGGACGAATGCACGGGCCATTTTGCCGACGGCTGCGCGCAATGGATTGGACTTGTGGATCACAGGGTTCTCCTTCCCTCTTTTTCGCCGGACCGCCGGCGTGTGAATGGTGCCTCAGAACAAGCCCTTGATCTTCGCCCACCATCCCGTTTCCGGCTCATGGTGCGGGCGCTCGACATTATTGGTGAGCGCATTGACGAAGGTGACGAGATTGACCGCGGCGAAATTCAGGCCATGGAAATTCGCCCGCCAGCGGCCCTCCTTGTCGATCACATGGGTGACGGTGCCGTGCATCTGATAACCATCATCCGTAAGCGTGAACTTGTGGCCGAAGGCTTCCGCCAGCTTCCGGGTCGCATCCTCCGGCTGATCCGGGGTCGTGGTCAGGAACAGCCAATTGACGGGATCGAGCCCGTGCGCCGGCCCGTATTTGCCGAGCACGTCTGGCGTGTCCCTGGTCGGGTCGGTGGTGATGGTCACAAAGCTGACCTGGCCTTTCATCTGCGTACCGTTCACCATTTTCTGGACTTCGGCGATCTTCTCGGCATGCAGGGGGCACACATCCGGGCACGATGTGTAGATGAAGTGGAGGACGACCACCTTGCCGCGCAGATCTGCCGTTCGCACGGCACGCCCTTCGGCGGTGCGCAGCGTGAATTCAGGCGCCGGCTTGTCGATCGTCTGGAAATATTTCTCGTCGCCCTCAAGCATGGCGTCGATTTCGTCGAGTGAGTGGGCTTGGGCCTGATACGAAAAGCCCGCGGTCAGCGCCGCAATGGCAATTACGCCTAGCCGCAAACACCTCCATTCGTTCAAAGCCGATGCGACGCAGCGAGCCTTCAACCCGGACATATCTGTTCCTTTCTCACTCGGCGGCGATGCGGCTGCGGATGAAGTCGACCATGTCGGGCGCGTCCCATTCGGCCGGCCCAATCAGCCGGCCGATCTCCTTGCCATCGCGATTGATCAGCAGGGTTGCCGGAAGGCCGACGGTGCCGATGGCAAACATTGCCTTGCCCGAGACATCGATGTTGAGGGCGAGGTGTGTGACGCCGATCTCGCCATAGAACTTTTTGACGGCGTCAGGACCGGCACGGTCCATGGACAGCGCGACGACCTCGAAATCCGGACCGCCGAGTTTGGCCTCCAGACGATCGAGCGTCGGCATCTCCTTGCGGCAGGGCGCGCACCACGTCGCCCAGATGTTGAGCAGCACGACCTTGCCGTGGAAATCCGCAAGCGTTTTCGGCTTGCCATTGCCGTCCTCGAAGCTGATTTCCGGTACGGGGACGGGCGCCTCGTTAACGACGAAGTTCTGCGGTGGCTCGGCGGCTGATGCCGGCAGCGAAAATGCCACCAGCAGCATGCCAACCAGGACCATGGCGAGTTTGCTCACAACAGCCTCACTCGGTCGCGTAGACGGTGGGCGCCTTGCCGTCCTTGGTGAAGGCGTAGACGACGAAGGGGCCTTGCTTCTCACCACCCATGCCTGGAGCGCCTGTCGGCATGCCGGCCAGCGTTATGCCGGTGATCGCCGGGCGTTCGGTCAAAAGCTTCTTGACGATCTCGACCGGCACCAGGCCATCGACGACATAGCCGTCGACCATCAGCGTGTGGCAGCCTTCGAGGTCGGCAGGTACGCCGGCATCGCTACTGATCTGAGAGAGATTGTTGACCGGCTTGATGTCGACCTTGAAGCCGTTGTGCTCGAGATAGTTGGCGTAGGATTCGCAGCAGCTGCATTGCGGGTTCTTGTACATGACGGCGTTGATCGTTGCGGCGAAGGCGGGCAGGGGCGTTGCGATCAGCAGCGACAGTGCGGCTAGGCGGTAGGTCAGTTTCATTGCAGTTCTCCTTGGTTGGATAAAAAGTTTCAGGTCACGCGGAACGCGGTCATCAGGCCGGCCATCTGGTGATCGGCGACATGGCAGTGCAGCATCCAGTCACCCGGATTATCCGCAACGAAGGCGCATTCGATCGTATCCTTGGGGGCGAGCAGCACCGTGTCCTGCCATTGCCGGTGCGGCACCGGCGAACCATTGCGCGAAAGCACCGACAGGCTGAAGCCGTGGACGTGCATGGGGTGCCACCAGGCGGTTTCGTTGCGCATGGTGAGGTGACAGGTGGCACCGCGTTTCAGTGTGAACTGCGGCGCCATGCCGGCGTGGCCGTCGCCGGTCATCGACATGCCGTTGATCGCCCAGGCGGCCGTACCGTTCATGCCGGGCATTCCCATGCCCATCATGCCGCCGACGCCGGCCAGCTTACCGCCGCCCATCATGCCGCCCTGCAGGACGATTTCATGCCGTTCGGCCCTGGCCAGGTCGGGGGCCGGCAGCGGATTGGCCGGCAAGCGAAGCGGCGCATCGAGAGGATGGTCGCGCAGCGGCGCTCCGGCGTCGTAGGCGAGCGTGGTCAGGGTGTAGGCGAGGCCATCGTAGTAATCGTCGATCACCGCGTGCCGGCTGCCGGGGTCGCCCTGCAGGTCGAGCAGGACATCGACGCGCATCGCAGGCGCCAGCACCAGGCGGCCGCTTTCAGGCTCGTGCGGATCGCAGGGCTGGCCGTCGATGGCGATGACAACCGGCCGGTGGCCTTCGAAGCTCAGGGCCATGATGCGGGCGAGCGATGCATTGGCCAGCCGCAGCCGGAGGCGCTCGCCGGTCCGCACCTTCTGGTCCGCCGGGCGCGCGCCGTTGAGGGTCACGAGACCGCCGACGCGGCCGGACATGGCGGCATCCATCGCGCTGCCGAAGCCGGCGGCGATCTGTCCATCGGCCGCAAGCCGCCAGTCTTGCAGCAGCCACAGAATGTCGCGGTCGACGGCGATCGGCTCGGCCTCCTCGACGATCAGCGCGCCGGCAAGGCCACGGCCGAGCTGAACCAGGCTGTTGGCGTGCGGGTGATACCAGAAGGTGCCGGCATCGGGCGGGGTGAATTCATAAATAAAGTTTTCACCGGGCCTGATGGGCTTCTGCGTCAGGCCGGGTACTCCGTCCATGGCGTTCGGCAGCCGGATGCCGTGCCAGTGAACCGTGGTGTTTTCGCCCAGTCCGTTCTCGACGACAATGCGAGCGGGCTGCCCCTGGCGCAAGCGCAGTGTCGGGCCAGGGACCGTGCCATCATAGGCCCATACCGGAGTGCGCGGGCCATCGGGGCCGACGAGCCGTGCCTGGCCCGGCGCCACCCTGATCCGGTGTTCGTCGGTAGCCAGTGCAGGGCGGATCGCTGCGGAGGCGGCAATGCTCGCTGCCGCAAACAGGAATTTGCGGCGCGTTATGAACGGACTTGAAACGGAATTCACCCTTGTGACCCCTGCGGTAATCGACGGCGAAGGTCGCGACATCGATTGAATTGCTGCCGCGCCCGTTGCGCAGTACACGCAAGCGGGCGATCAAACGCCGTCAATCAACCGCGGAAACGGCAGAACGGCGTCAGACGAGAGCGCTGGGTCTTGGAGGGAATGGCTCGGGCAGCAGACTTCGCCCATGCAGGAACGCGGCGGGAAGCGCCGGCGGCAGCTCGGCCTGCGGCAGTCCCGTTACAAGGAGAGCTTGCGGCAGCACCGCCAGAACCGGTGCGACGCAGGTCGGCGCACATTGCATCGGTTTGTCGTTGTCGGCTGAGCTCTTGAGGCAAGCGCTGCAGTCGCCGCCCTTGGCATCGGCCATCTTGGCCATGTCGGCGTCTGTGGTGCCGGCATCTGCGGCCATCATCATGCGGCTGTCGATCGCCATCCTCGCCGACATGACGGCAGCCTGGGCGGCTGACAGACTGAACCCGGCGGTCACGAGGATCGCGAGCAGCATAGTCAGAAGGTGTTTTGGTGACAGACGTGCCATCATCCGCTCAGGTTGACTGCAAAGTGCGGCTTTTGCAAGCTCCGCATGCCGCGACATCGGCGCTGGTAGGGGCTCTGCTTTGGCAAATCAATGATGAGGATGCTCACATTGATCGTGATCTGACAGCACCTCGATCACACGGCATTCGCAGACTTTCCCCTGCCGGCAGCCCTCAACCATCAGCTCCAGCTCGATCTTCAATGCGGTAAGGCTGCGTATTCGCTGGACGACATCGGCCAGACGGGCTTGGGCGATGGCGTCGGCGGTTCCACAGGGCTGATTGGGATTATCCTGCAACGTCAGCAGCGTCCTGATGGCCTCGATCTCGAACCCAAGCTCTCGCGCGTGCCTGATGAAGGCGAGCCGGCGCAAGTCGGCCGCTTCATAATGCCGGCGATTGGCTTCGCTGCGGGCGGGGGCTGGAAGCAAATCGATCTGTTCATAGTAGCGGATGGTTGGAACCTTCACGCCGCTGCGTCGGGCTGCTTCACCGATGGTCACACCTGCTGGCATTTTTCGCTTGCTCCTCTAGTCACTAGAGGATGTAGCGTCGCGTTCAAAGTTACAAGAGGTGCGAGATAGCTGAGATCGGGCAAGAGACAAAATTCCGCGTGGAAGGCATGGATTGCGCCAGCTGTGCCAGCAAAGTCGATACGGCTGTGCGGCGGATGCCTGGCGTGCAGGATGTTAACGTGTCCGTTTCGGCAGGGACTCTGACGGTCATTCATACTCCCGAAAGCAATCTTGACGCGATCGAGAGGAAAGTCACCGGCCTCGGCTACGCTGTTGCACCGGTGACCGCCAAGTCTGGAGCGCCGGCCTCCGATCAATTGGCCGACCACGACCACAGAACGCACAGTCACGACAAGAAATTAGCGGGATTGCATGGCAACGATGATGCGCCGATGTCGGGGCCATGGTGGAACAGCGCCAAGGGCGGCCTGACCATCGCCAGCGGCGTCGCCCTGGCGGTGGCTTTCGCGGTTCACTACGCCTGGCCCGCGACCGGCCCGTGGGCCTTCATCGCCGCTATGCTGATTGGACTCGTGCCGATAACGCGCCGAGCGGTCATGGCCGCACTCGCCGGCATTCCGTTCACAATCGAAATGCTGATGACCGTGGCGGCCACCGGTGCCGTCATCATCGGCGCCGGCGAGGAAGCGGCGACGGTGGTCTTCCTGTTTCTAATCGGCGAGCTTCTGGAAGGGGTGGCCGCCGGGAAGGCGCGTTCCAGCATCCAGGCGCTCACCACACTGGTTCCCAAGACTGCGCTAGTCGAAGTGCATGGGACGACCCGCGAGGTGCCGGCCGAAAGTCTGTCCGTGGGGGACATCATTCTGGTGCGGCCCGGTGATCGGATGCCGGCTGATGGCGAGATCACCGAGGGTGACAGCGCCATTGATGAATCGCCTGTGTCGGGTGAAAGCGTCCCGGTTCGTAAAGTGGCTGGCGACAAGGTTTTCGCCGGCACTATCAACGGCGACGGCGTGCTGCGCGTCAAGGTCACGGCGGGCGCCGCCGACAACACGATTGCACGGGTCGTCAAGCTGGTCGAGGAGGCGCAGGAAAGCAAGGCGCCCACCGAGCGCTTCATCGACCGTTTCTCGCGCTGGTACATGCCCGGCGTGGTCGCCGTCGCGGCGCTCGTGGCGATCACAGGTCACCGATGTCGTTGCAGTGGGCGCCAGTGAACGTCAGGTCCTTTCCCTCGCGGCAGCGCTTGAGACCGGCTCAAGCCATCCCCTCGCTTTGGCCATCCTCCAAAGGGCCGGTTTCGACAAGGTTCCCGTGCCGCCTGCGGCTGATGCCAAGGCGCTCGGTGGCAAAGGGGTAATCGGTCGTATTGGCGGCAAAAGCCTGTTTCTGGGCTCGACGGTCGCTGCCGGCGAGATAAGCCCGCTGCCGGCCGACCAGGTTGCACGCATCGCGGCCTTCAACGATGAAGGAAAATCGGTGTCGGTGCTGCTAATCGACGACGCTCTTGCCGGCTTCATCGCCATGCGCGATGAACCCCGGCCGGACGCGTTCGCCGGGCTGAAGGCGCTGACTGACGCTGGTATCAAAACAGTCATGTTGACCGGTGACAACAAGCGCACCGCGGTTGCAATCGGCAAGCAACTCGGCATCGAGGCGCGCGCCGGATTGCTGCCCGAGGACAAGCAGCGCATCGTCGGTGAGTTGAAGCGGCAGGGGCTCAGGGTCGCCAAGGTCGGAGATGGCATCAACGATGCGCCGGCACTTGCGGCGGCCGATGTCGGCATCGCCATGGGTGGCGGCACCGATGTCGCTCTTGAAACGGCTGACGCAGCGGTGCTGCATGGACGCGTCGGAGACGTCGCCGCTATGATCAGGCTGTCCCAAGCAACCATGGCCAACATCAAACAGAACATTACAATGGCATTGGGGCTGAAGGCGGTGTTCCTGGTGACGACGATCGCCGGCATCACCGGCCTGTGGCCCGCCATCCTCGCCGACACCGGGGCGACGGTGCTGGTGACAGCCAATGCCGTGCGGCTGTTGCGCTGGAAAAACAACTGGTAAGAGCACCAACACCATCACGTCAGGACAGGCCATGCAACAAGCCATTACGTCGGACGGCCTTCGCCGGGTGGTGCTTGTCGTCGCGCTGTTGAACCTCGGTTATTTCGGCATTGAATTCGCCGTGGCGCTGGCGATCGGCTCGGTGTCGCTGTTCGCCGATAGCGTCGATTTCCTGGAAGATGCCTCGGTCAATCTCCTGATACTGCTCGCCATGGGATGGTCGCTGCGTGCCCGATCGCGGGTCGGAATGGCGCTGGCGCTTATCCTTTTGGTGCCGGGCCTGGCGACGCTGTGGACCGCGTGGGAAAAGTTCAACATGCCGGTGCCGCCGCAGCCAACGGCGCTGACGCTGGCAGGGTTGGGGGCCTTGGCGGTCAACCTGTCATGCGCCTACATGCTGGCGCGCTACCGCCGTCACAGCGGCAGTCTTACCAGGGCGGCATTCCTCTCGGCCCGCAACGACGCCGTCGCCAACATCGCGATCATACTGGCCGGGTTGGTGACGGCCTTCCTGTGGCGATCGGCATGGCCGGATCTGATCGTCGGCCTGGGAATCGCGGCACTGAACGCGGACGCGGCGCGCGAGGTCTGGGAGGCCGCTCGGGAAGAGCACCGAGCCGTTTCGTGAAGCCAAATGTCCAGCGTGGCGCCGGCTTGCGAATGCGCCCATGCAGGGGCGCCAATGCAGGCCCGCAGACCGGTCTGCGGTCATCCATAAACTTGCGTGATTTCTAATATAAGCGCACACTTGCAAAGCGGGCGGAGGGAGAAACGGCTCATAAGCAAAATCGGGAGGAAAGCCATGGACAGCATGAGCCTCACCACACTTGAGCGCGGCACGACGACCGTCGACGCCGCGGCCCTAGAGGCGCTTTCGGCGCAACTGCGCGGCACTGTCCTGAGTGAAGGCGACGCCGCCTACGACGAAGCGCGGACGATCTGGAATGCCATGATCGATCGGCGGCCCGGGCTGATCGTGCGCTGCGCCGGCGCTGCCGACGTTATCGCTGCCGTGAATTTTGCCAGGGAAAACAAGCTTCTGCTCGCGGTTCGCGGCGGCGGCCACAACATCGCCGGCAGCGCCGTCTGCGATGGCGGCCTGATGATCGATCTGTCGCCGATGAAGTCGGTGCGGGTCGATCCGGCGACGCGGCGGGCATGGGTGGAACCTGGAGCGACGCTCGCCGATGTGGACAGGGAAACACAGGCTTTCGAACTGGCAGTGCCGACCGGGATCAACTCGACCACCGGCATCTCAGGCCTGACCCTGGGCGGCGGCTTCGGCTGGATCACGCGGAAATTCGGCATGACCATCGACAGTCTTCTCTCCGCCGACGTGGTCACCGCAGACGGCAAGCTTTTGCGCGCCAGCCAGACGGAAAATCCGGACCTGTTCTGGGCGCTGCGCGGTGGCGGCGGCAATTTCGGCGTCGTCACGGCCTTCGAGTTCAAGCTCCATCAGGTCGGTCCACAGGTCCTGTCGGGACTTGTCGTTCATCCTTTTGCCGACGCCGAAAACGTGCTGCGTGAGTACCGGGCGGCTCTCGAAGCAGCGCCCAATGAGCTGACCTGCTGGGTGGTCATGCGGCAGGCGCCACCGCTGCCGTTCCTGCCGGCGCGATGGCATGGCAAGGAGGTGCTGGTCCTGGCTATGTGCTATTGCGGCGACCTCGAGGAGGGCGAGAAGGCGACGCAAAGGCTTCGCGCCATCGGCACACCGATTGCCGATGTTGTCGGTCCTAACCCGTTCACCGGCTGGGAGCAGGCATTCGATCCGCTGCTGGCGCCAGGTGCTCGAAACTACTGGAAGAGCCATGACTTCACCGAGCTGTCCGACAGCGCGATCGAGGTCGTCACGGCCGCGATACCTGGGCTTCCGGGGCCGGAATGCGAGATATTCTTCGCCCATCTCGGCGGTGCCGCGGGCCGTGTGACAGCGGATGCAACGGCGTTTCCGCAACGCAGCGCGCACTACGTCATGAATGTTCACGCGCGCTGGCGCGAACCGGCAATGGACAGCGCCTGCATCGACTGGGCGCGCGGCATCTATGAAAGCACGAGGCCCTTCGCCGCTGGCACGGTCTACGTCAACTTCATGCCGGACGACGAAGTCGACCGTGTCGCAGCGGCCTATGGCGGAAACCATCAGCGGCTTCTGGAGATCAAGCAGCGCTATGATCCGCTGAACCTGTTCCGCATGAACCAGAATTTGCGTCCCGTGGAAAATTTGCGCGCCGCTTAGGCCAGGCACCTCATCAAAAGGCCCGCGTCTCCGAAGAGGACGCGGGCCGGTTTCGCTGGCATGCGCTAGGCAGGTATCAAGACGGCGATGCGGTGGATGCCGACCACCTTGCTGGTGTTGGCTGCCTCGTCGGTCTTGCCCTTGGAGCAGGTATAGACGTCACCTTCCTTGAGCTTGAATTGCTTGTCGGCTTTCTTGATCGTGAATTCACCGGCGGCAATGGTGCACACCATGTCGTTGTCCATTACCATTGCAGGAGCAGTTGCTCCCGGCTGAAAGACCACATCGACAATTGAGATGCTCTTGTAGGCGGGGATATCGGAATTGCCGGTGCCGACCTCAACCACCCTGACGCCGGGGGCTATTTCCTTGCCTTCCTTCGGGCCGTATTTCTTGACCTTTGCAGCTGCCGCCAGCGTGAACAAAGGCGTTACCGCGGCCGCCGTCACGCCGAGCGCAATTGCAGACCTGCGATTTATGGTTTTCATCGCATCCTCCCATTATATTGGCCACGCACCAATGCGCATGGCTGCAATACATTAGCACATATGCAGGTAATTGCAGCACGGCGTTTGAGAGCTTCCGGGAGCGAACCGCCTCCCGGTCGAATACGACCGAATGGCAAACAATTCCATGCTATGCTGGCGAGCCATCAAACGGGCGACGGGGATAGCAATGTTAGAAACGGACAAGGTGTTCGCTGGCTCAATTCCGGAAAACTACGACCGCTATATGGTGCCGTTGATTTTCGAGCCGTTCGCCGCAGATCTTGCACGACGAGCAGCGTCCTTGTCGCCAAGCGCCGTTCTGGAAACCGCCGCGGGCACCGGGGTTGTCACCCGCGCATTGGTGCCAAAACTGTCCCCCGGTGCAAGCTATGTCGTAACCGACCTCAACCAGCCGATGCTCGACTACGCCGCTTCGCAGCAAGCTCCCGACGATCGCATCAAATGGCGTCAGGCGGATGCTCTGGCGCTGCCGTTTGAAAATGCGACCTTCGATCTCGTTTGTTGTCAGTTCGGTGCGATGTTCTTTCCCAACCGCTCATCTGCCTACCGCGAGGCCCGGCGAGTCCTGAAGCCCGGAGGACATTTTCTATTCAGCGTATGGGATCGCATCGAAGAGAATGTATTTGCGGACGATGTGACGAATGCTCTCGCGAGGATTTTTCCGAACGATCCGCCGCGCTTTCTGGCACGCACGCCGCATGGCTACCACGATACGGCACTGATCCGTAGCGAATTGGAGGATGCAGGCTTTTCCGGTGTGGTGATCGAGACGAGGGCCGAACAAAGCCGTGCCTCCTCTCCTCGCCTTCCGGCCGTTGCTTATTGCCAGGGCACTCTGCTTCGCAACGAAATCGAGGCCAGGGAGGCGGGAAGGCTGGACGCTGCAACCGACTATGCCGCAGCCGCAATTGCAGACAGGCATGGCAGCGGCGAGGTTGCTGCCAAAATTCAGGCTCACATAGTCATGGCTGTAGCCTAGGTGTTTGAATATCCCGTTCCAGCCTTCGCGACATTCAGCTGCTATGCAGTAAACATCTTGCCGCTATCCCAAATTCTCAGACGTTAACCGTTCATTCGCCCGCGTGGCAGTCGACAAGTGGCGGTTCGACAAGTGGCCGTTGACCGATAGCCGGGGCTTGATGGCGGCGGCTGCCGGCCGCGCGATTCTGGTCGGCCGGACTTCGTTTTGGCAGCCATGGCCAACTCCGCCCAGCAAGGTCTAGTCATTTCGCTTTCTTGACTCGGCCGACAAAAACGGGCAGCAAAGTCATCATTGGAGGGCAGTTTTGCCAACTATGCAGGTTTTGGAGGGCGTTTTTCGGTGTGACCGTCGCCCAATCGGCGGTCGGTAGAGGGATTGGTTAACCAACTTTGTCCATCTTTTGAATCAATCGGCAACAGACGCGAAGTGTGCTGGGGGCACCAGGCGAACTGTGAATGTCACGGCTGCGAAATCCGCTAGCCGGCATCGGCCGATTGAGAGTGGTTGAATGGCGTTTGTAAGTGCGAAAACCCGGGGTGACAGTCCTGCAACTGGATTGACTTCGATGAGGCCCGGCCTGCGCTGGGTCGCGGTTCCGGCCGTCGGCGCAGCCATTGCTTTATGGTCGGTAGCGACCTTGGCCGGCCTCAATTCGATGGCAACCTCGCTCACCGCCGCTTCCAACGGTCTTCCGCAAAGCCTGCTCGCGCCGCGCACCATCGCGCTCGCCGATCCTCGCCGCAGCCTTGCAAAGGCGCAGGCCCCGACATGGGCCGCGGCAAACGCAGCGCTGTCGGCCCGGCTGCTGCAGCACGAATGCGATGCCAACTGCCTGCGGTCGGCGTCGAACTTCGTTCACCAGGGAAAATCGGCGCGTCTCAAGCGCAATGCCGTGCCGCCTGTCGCCGCCGCATCGCGGCATCCAAGCTTCGACGACGTGGTGGCCAAAGCCGCGCTGTCGCCGCAAAAGCTTGCCGCCGCCTTTGCCCGTGCCTCCTCCGGCTCACCCGTCATGCTCGCAAGCCTGCCGGCCGACGCCCGGTTCGCCGAGCCGGTACGCATACCCGACCCGAACGGCCCGGCATCGGTGCGCTTCGGGCCGGAGGTGGCGGAGATCGAACGCTCGTCGCGACTGGCGCTGGCGCTGGCGAATACATTGCCGGAGCAGATGATCGACGTGCTCCCGGCAGCCGTCGCGGCAAGCGAGCCCGCGTCTTCGCAAGAGCCGCACGAACCTGAGGTCCAACTGGCCTCGCTGCCGCCGCAGGACGACATGCCCGACAGCATTCCGCTGCCGACGCTGCGTCCGCGGGCGGACATCGATGAGCCGGCGCCTCGCGCTCAAGCCTTGAAAGACCAGGCGCCGAAAGACCGGGCGCCAAAGGATCAAGCAGCAAAAACGGAGCCGCCCCAGGCATCCAAGGCCCAGGCATCCAAGACCCAGGCATCCAGGGCGAGCAAGGTCCAGACGGCCGACGCTCCGCCGGCCGAAACGCAACCCGGCAGCCTGTCGCCTCGCAATTCGTCACAAGCGGCAGTGCCGGCGGTGTCGGGCAAGCCGGGCAAACGGTCGAAGACGCAGGGCGGCGACATGCTCGCCTATGCCAAGCCCGACATGCCTTCCGGCGGTCTCGGCGGGGCCTTCAGGAACCTGTTCACCACGCCCAACATGGGCAGCGGCGTCGCCGTCTACGACATCTCGGCTAAGACCGTCTATATGCCCGACGGCTCGCGGCTGGAGGCGCATTCGGGACTGGGCGCGATGGTCGACCAGCCGCGCTATGTTCACAAGAAGAATGTCGGTCCAACGCCGCCCGACACCTACAATCTGACGCTGCGGGAATCACGCTTCCACGGCGTCGAGGCCCTGCGTCTCACCCCCGCCAGCGGCAGCAACAAATATGGCCGCGACGGCCTGCTCGCCCACACCTACATGCTGCGCGGCGGGCGCGCCGAATCCAATGGTTGCGTCGTCTTCAAGGACTATGCCCGCTTCCTCGCCGCCTACAAGAAGGGCAAGATCAAGCGCCTCGTCGTGGTGCCGCGCCTGTCGAAGCCGCTGACACGCGTCGCCCAAGAGGGCCGCGGCGCTTAGACGGTAGCGGCGACGCACTACGAAAGCCGTTCTTTAGCGATCCTTCGCGCCCCCCTCTGTCCTGCCGGACATCTCCCCCACAAGGGGGGAGATCGGACTTCGCGTTTGTCTGTCGCCATCCTGCAACGTTGGCGATTGGCGAAATCGCGGATGACAGTCAATCTCCCCACAAGTGGGGGAGATGTCCGGCAGGACAGAGGGGGCGCTGTCCCGCCGGCATTGCTGGTTTTGCCGCCTGGACGTTCCCGCCCGCTTTCCAACAGATTGTCAGCAGCCGGCCGCGAAACGGTTTTCATTCCCGGCCGAGGATATTATGACTGACCGGCCGGGGCGGCTCCAGCTTCAAACAATCACGAGGACATCATGACAATACGCGCTGTCGTCTGGGGCGAGAATATCCACGAGCGGACCAATGAGGTGGTCGCCGGCATCTATCCCGAGGGCATGCACGCGACGATTGCCAATGCGCTGAAGCTCGACCCGGAGATTTCGGTATCGTGGGCGACGCTGGAGCAGAAGGAGCATGGGCTGCCGGCCGACCGTCTGGCCGAGACCGACGTCTTGCTGTGGTGGGGGCACAAGGATCATGGCGCCGTCGCCGACGAAGTGGTCGAGCGCGTGGCGCGCCGCGTCTGGGAAGGCATGGGGCTGATCGTTCTCCATTCCGGCCATTTCTCGAAGATATTCAAGAAGCTGATGGGCACGCCCTGCACGCTGAAATGGCGCGAGGCGGGCGAGCGCGAGCGGCTCTGGGTGACCAGCCCCAACCACCCGATCGCTGCCGGGATCGGCGAGTATTTCGAGCTCGAAAACGAGGAGATGTATGGCGAGCAGTTCGCCGTGCCGGAGCCGCTCGAGACCGTGTTCATCTCGTGGTTCCAGGGCGGTGAAGTGTTCCGGTCGGGGCTGACCTATCGCCGCGGCGCCGGCAACATCTTCTATTTCAGGCCCGGCCACGAGACCTATCCGACCTATCACGACGCCAACGTCCACAAGGTGCTGCGCAATGCGGTGAGATGGGCACACAACCCGCAAGGCTCTAATCCAGCCATCCTCGATGCGCCGAACGTGCCGGTGGAAAAGGCGCTCGAGCCGATCGTCGAGCGCGGCGGAAAACTTCATTCCGCCGGCGAAGCCGGCTTCCGCTAGGCTGCGATCCCGAACCGTTGGTTCGGGAAATCCATGATCGAACAAGAAGATAAAGCTCTGTCCTAAGGATAAGAATCATGCGCCTGTTGATACTCGGTACCGGCTGGATGGCGGAGGAGCACGCCAGGCAGTTCGGCAAGATCGATGGCGTCGAACTGATCGGCGCCGTCGATCTCGACCGTACGCGCGTCGACAAGTTTTCGGACATCTACGGTATCCCCTACCGGTTCGCGTCGCTGGACGAGGCGCTGGCATGGGGCAAGTTCGACGCGGTGGCGAACGTGACGCCCGATCGCATCCACCATCCGACCACCATGATGCTGATCGCGGCGGGCAAGCCGGTGCTGTGCGAAAAGCCGCTCGCCGAGAATTACCAGAGGGCCAGTGAAATGGCCGATGCCGCCGAGCGGGCCGGCATCATCAACATGGTCAACCTGACCTATCGCAATGTCGCGCCGCTGCAGAGAGCGCGCGCTATGGTGCTGGCCGGCGAGATCGGCACGGTCAGGCATGTCGAGGCGTCCTATCTGCAGAGCTGGCTGGTGTCCAAGTTCTGGGGCGACTGGCGCACCGATCCGAAATGGCTGTGGCGGCTGTCGCGCGGCCACGGCTCCAATGGCGTGCTGGGCGACGTCGGCATCCACATTCTCGATTTCGCCAGCTATGGCGCGGCGCTCGACATCGACCATGTGTTCTGCCGGCTGAGATCCTTCGACAAGGCGCCGGGCAACCGGATCGGCGAGTACGAACTCGATGCCAATGACAGTTTCACCATGGCGCTGGATTTCAGCAACGGCGCTTTCGGCGTCGTCCATGCCAGCCGCTGGGCGACCGGCCATTTGAACGAACTCCGTCTGCGCATCTACGGCGACAAGGGCGGCATCGAAGTCGTGCACAATCTGACCGGCTCGCAGCTGAAAGCCTGCATCGGCGAAGACGTCGAGAACGCCAAATGGCAGGTTCTCGACGCCGGAACGGTGGCGACCAACTACCAGCGCTTCGTCGATGCAGTCCGCAACGGCGTCCAGGCCGAACCGTCATTTCGCCACGCGGCCGAATTGCAGAAGGTCCTCGACCTCGCAGTCGTCTCGGATGGGAAGAGGGCTGAATTGAGCACGCACGCGATGCGCGATAGGCTTGGTTTCCCTCGCCGTCGGACGGGGCGGTCAGGGTCGAAACAAAACTGATCCCTTTGAACGACCGAGTTCGAATCTCGGCCGTTCACGGCAGGAACCGACGCCTGTGAAGGAAGAGTTCATCCTCTTGAAGAGAGGCCATCGAGCAGGAAGCCGAGGCCTTTGCGGAAAGCACCATCCCAATCGTTATCCAACAGCAGACGGGAGCGCTCAATTGTCGGGTAGCGTTCGCTGAGACGCGCATGGCGCTGCTGCGTGGCGGCCCTGCCGTCGTCCGAGAGGTCGAAGTTCGCCCGGCTGATGGTGGCGCCCATCACATAGTTCCACAGCGACCATATCGCGACGTTCAGATCTGCGTCCGCCACACCGGCCCTGGACAAGGTCTTAATCAGCAGTTCCAGGCGACCGAGGATGTTCGGGCCAAGCGCCCGGCGCGGCAACAGCGATGCCGACCAAGGATGGCGCAGCATGCTGGCGCGCCAGTCTTCGAGCATATGGACGACTTGCCCGCGCCAGTCTCGAGACTCAACCATTTGCGGCGGTCCGCGATATTCGAGCACCGAATCGAGCGCCAGATCAAAGACATCCCCTTTCTTGTCGACATGCCAATATAGGCTCATCACGCCCGAGCCGAGGCGATCGGCCAGCCGACGCATCGTCAACCCGTCGACCCCTTGGGCGTCCAGCAGTTCTACGGCGGTCGCCACAATACGTTCCCGCGACAGAGGCGGTTCACTGCGCGACTCCTTCACGGGCTGGAGCCGCCCGCTTGTCCGTTGAGACCGCGTGCTCCGGGCGTCGCTGCGTTTGGCTGCCATCCGTCTTCCCCGCTGTTCAGGCCGTCGATTTTGACCGGCAACGCGATGAATGTCGATCCTGAACGATTGACTCGTACGGCGTACCATGCGACTGGCTCGTGCGGCGTACGAGTCGATCGCCGATACCGGTTAATGTTCAATAATGGCCGCCGCGAGGGTTGCGTTGCTCGCCGTCCGCAGAGCCAAGAGAAAATCATGCCACGCGCCAAGCGCCTGCTTATCGGAGGGTTAATCGTCATGACCATGGGAGTTTCCACTGCTGCGACAGCGAATGAGAAAGATCTCAAGCTGACCATCGTCAATCCACAAACCCTCTACGACCCGTCGCCGAATGGCTACAGCACGGCAGTGATCACGCCCCGCGGAGCCCGGGTGGCCTACATCTCCGGACAGGGCGGCCAGGACAGCACGGGAGCCTTGTCGCCCGACTTCGCTGTCCAGGTTGCGCAGGCCTACGCAAATTTGCGCACCGCCCTCGATGCGCTCGGTGCGAGGCCGGATCAGGTCGCCAAGCTCACGGTCTTCGTGGTCGATCACAATATGTCCAAGCTCGAGGTGTTGACCAGGAACGTCAAGGAGATGTTCGGCGAGGCACTGCCGGCGCAGACTCTGGTTCCCGTTCCCAAGCTTGCAATCGACCCGATGCTCTTCGAGGTGGAGGCCGTTGTCGTGCTTGACTAGGTGCGCGGCTGTAGCTCCGATCGCCCAAATTGAAATGGGTCGAGCGCGCCGCCGACAGCCGCGCGCTCGCCATCACGAGGGCTGAGCAACAGGGCTTCGCCTGTTGCATCGGCGACAAGGGTGGCGTCGAAGTCGTGCACAATCAGGGTCGCACCACGCCTTCGTCATCCCAGGACGGAGCAAGGAGCGGAGCGACGCGGCGCAGACCCTAGGATGACGAAGTCATGATGGCTGAAGGCAAATTACGGATGTCGGAGATTTACGCAGCGTTCCCGCCGCCTGCCGCCTCGCTTCGCTCTTGCTCCGCCCTGGGACGAAGTCATGATGGCTGAGGGGCAATTGCGGATGTCGGAGATTGGCGGAGCGTTTCCTGGGCCCACCCAACATAGCCGCACCTGGAGATGAAATGATGGAGACCAGCGTAAGGAAGCTATTCGACCGATATGAGCGCTTTTTCAACCAATCCCTCGGCGGCGACATGGACATGGATGAGGTCGCATCGCTGTATGCTTCGGATTTCATAGCGGCTTCGCCCGCCGGGGTCATGACTGGAAAGAACGATGAACAACTCAAGCAGATCATGGCGCAAGGCTATGCGCACTATCGCGCGATAGGGACGAAGGAAATGCGGATACGCAACGTCCGGCTCTCGCCGATAGACGAACATCATTGCGTGGCTCATGTCGCCTGGACGGCAACCTATGCCCGCAAGGATCAATCGAAGGTGGCGATAGATTTTGACGTCCACTACCTCGTGCAGAAGTTGGACGGGGAGCCGAAGGTTTTCGGCTGGATATCGGACGACGAGCAGGCGCTGTTGAGAAAGCACGGCATCGTCTGAGGTCCGCTTTCTCCTAATGCCCTCCTAATGCCGCAGGATCTTGCTCAGGAAGGCGCGGCTGCGGTCGGTCTTCGGGTTGGAGAAGAACTCGTCCGGGGTGCCGCTTTCGACGATGGCGCCGGCGTCCATGAACACGACGCGCTGGGCGACCTTGCGGGCAAAGCCCATCTCGTGCGTCACCACCATCATGGTCATGCCTTCCTCGGCCACGGCGACCATGACGTCGAGCACCTCCGAGATCATCTCGGGATCGAGCGCCGAGGTCGGCTCGTCGAACAGCATGATCTTGGGGCGCATGCCGAGGCAGCGCGCGATCGCCACGCGCTGCTGCTGGCCGCCTGAGAGTTGCGCCGGATAGGCATCGACCTTGTCGGCGAGGCCGACCTTGGCGAGCAGCTCGCGCCCGGCCTTCTCGGCCTCAGTGCGCGGAATCTTGCGGACATGGATCGGCGCCAGCGTGACGTTCTCGAGCGCCGTCTTGTGCGGATAGAGATTGAAGGACTGGAAGACGAAGCCGATCTCGGTGCGCAGCCGCGTCATGTTGGTGGCGGGGTCGCCGAGGCGCTGGCCGTCGACCGTCAGGTTGCCGTCGCGGATCGTCTCCAGCCCGTTGATGCAGCGGATCAAGGTACTCTTGCCCGAGCCGCTCGGCCCGCAGACGACGACCACTTCGCGCGGCTCGATGCTGAGCGTGATATCCCTGAGCACATTGAGCTGGCCGAACCATTTGTTGACGCCGCGAAATTCGATCATGCCGGTTTTGGTCATATTGCCGGACCCTTGGGGTTCGATGTCACAACTGCACCTCGCCATGGGCCGCACCCATGCGCTGTTCCAGCCGGCGGGCCAGCATGATCAGGGGATAGCAGACGATGAAATAACCGAGGCCGACGAGGAAGAAGACGAGCAGGCCGTTCGGCACACGCTGCACCACCAGCCAGCCGACGCGGGTAAGGTCGGTGAGGCCGATGGCCGAGACCACCGAGGAATCCTTGATCAGCAGCACATATTGCCCGACCAGCGGCGGCAGCACGATGCGCATCGCCTGCGGCAGCACGACCTGGCGCATGCGCTGCCAGCGCGACAGGCCGGATGCCAACGCCGCCTCTACCTGGCCGGTCGGCACCGAGCGGATGCCGGCGACGACGATCTCGCAGATGAAGCAGGCGGCCAGATTGGTCAGCGCGATGATGCCGGCGGTGAAGGCGTCGAGCTCGATGCCGAGTTCCGGCAGGATGAAGAAGATCAGGAAGATCTGCACCAGGAACGGCGTGCCGCGGATCATGTCGACCCAGGCGCCGATCGCACCGCTGAGCAGCCGGTTGCCGCCGGTGCGCAGGATGCCGAGGCCGAAGCCGAGCAGCGTGCCCAGCACCAGGCTGATCAGCGACAGCACCACGGTCATGCCGAGGCCGCGCAGCGCGAGGGGATAGCTGCCCGCGATGCTTTGCAGCTGCTGCCAGATCATGTCCGTGCTCCCGCCAGGCCGAGCCAGCGCCCGGAGAGCGCCGCCAGCCCCTTCAGCCCGTAATAGAGGAGGAGGTAGAAGGCGGCGATGGTGATGAAACCTTCGGCCGGCATGAAGCGGTCGGAGGCGAGCAACTGTCCGGCGCGCGTCAGTTCGGCGACCGAGATCAGCGACAGCAGGGCGGAATCCTTGACCAGCACGATTGCCTGGCCGAGCAGCGGCGGGATCGTCACCTTGAACGCCTGCGGCAGGATGACGAGGCGCATGCGCTGGACATAGGTCATGCCCGAGGCGACGCCGGCCTCGACCTGGCCGCGCGGGATCGACAGGATGCCGGCGCGGATGATCTCGGCGACATAGGCGCCACTGTTCAGCGACAGGGCCAGGATGCCGACGACGAGCTCGGGCAGGACGAAGCCGAGCCGCGGCAGGCCGAAATAGAGGAAATAAAGCTGCGCCAGCAGCGGCGTGGCGCGCACCGCGTCGATATAGGCCTTGGCCGGGACGCGGAACAGCCGGCCGTGCTGCAGGTTCATAGCGGCGAGCACGATGCCGACGGCGAGCGCGCCGGCAAAGGAGAGGACAGACAGCCATACGGTCGTGACGAGGCCCTGCCCGAACAGGGGCAGATATTCGACGATTGTGCGGAAGCTGAAATTTTCGAGCATGGGTGGGGCGGTGAATGGTGATTGGTGATTGGTGAATAGCGAGTAGCGAGTAGCGAGTAGCGAGTAGCGAGTAGCGCTTTACCACTCACTACTCACTACTCACTACTCTCTATTCCCTCTACTCTACTCAGTGATCCTTCTTCCAGGCGTCGGAATTGACCCAGTAGTCGAGGTTCTTCTGCAGGCGGCCGTCGAGGCTGACCTGGTCGAGGAACAGGTTCATCCAGGTCAACAGGTCCTGCTCGTCATAGCGCGTGGCGAAGGCCAGTGGCTCCTTCGACAGCATGTCGGGCATGATGATGAAGCTGCCGGCCGGATAAGCGGTCGACTGGCCCTTGACCGCCGAGACGTCGTTGACGCCGCAATCGGCCTGGCCGTTGTTGACGGCGTCGAGCAGCAGCGGACCGCCGCCCTTGTAGCTCTTGATGTCGGCATCGGGGAAGGCGGCCTTGGCTTCCTTCTCTCCGGTGGCGCCGAGCAGCACCGCGATCTTGGTGCCCTTGGCCTTGCAGTCCTCGGTGGACTTGAAGGCGGTCCCAGCCTTGGTGAAGACGGTGCTGCCCGTGTACATGTAAGGCTTGGTGAAGGCGACCTTCATGCCACGCGCCAGCGTCGGCGTCATGTCGGCGACCAGAAGGTCGGCCTTGCCCGACAGCAGCGCCGGGATCAGGCCATCCCAGTCGAAGTCGAGGAAGGTGATCTTGACGCCCATTTCCTTGGCCATCAGTTCGGCGAGTTCGACCGAACTGCCGGTGCGTTCGCCGGCAGCACCGACCAGCGAGAAGGGCGGTCCTTGCGTCTGCACCGCAACGCGCAATTCACCGCGCTTGGTGATCTCGTCGAGCGTTCCGGCACTGGCGACAGCGGTGAGGCCGGCGAGCGCAAGTCCGGCGATGAAAAGCTTGGCAATCTTCATTTGGGCATTCCTCCTTGTTGTCGTTTGTTGTTCCACTTGTTGTTTCACCCCATCGAGGTGCTTTTTGAGCGGCGGCGCCGTTGCCGGCGGCAACCACCGTTCGAAAATCCTTCAGTCCCAGCTCACCGTTTCGGCGACCTTGATGCCGCGCCTGGCCAGCTCATCGAGGAAGCGGCCATCGGGCACATGCAGCAGCGGGTTGAGCAGGCCGGGCGCGGCGATCTCGCGCCGTGCCAGCATCTGCGCCACGATGCTGGCGGGATAGCCGACGCCGAGGCTCATGCCGAACAGGCCGGAGGCGAGATCGCGTTCGATGACCAGCTCCGAGGTCACCGTCTTGCGGCGGCCGCCTTCGCTGCCGACAAAGACGTTGCGCATCACGCAAAGGTCTTTTTCGTCGGCGCCATATTGCAGTTGCGGACCGAGCAGCCGGCCTAGGAATTCGCGCGGGCTGACGCCGGTGCCGGGCACCTTGTCCTCGGAGAGGAAGCCGAGCTGCTTCAGCGGCGCCCAGAACGCCGACCAGCCGGGCCAGCGCAGCGAATAGCGGCCGGAGCGCTGCAGCCCCTTGGCGGCGGCGAGCATGCCGGCATAATGCGGCGCGTCGCCATTGGGGAAGGCTTCGAGCCTGCCCAGTCCCGCCACCTCGATTTCGTGGATGAAACGATTGTCGTGCTGGCGGGCGGCCGGCACATCGACCCGTTTGCCGTCCTCGACCAGCACGCTGTCGCGGTTCTGGCTGACCAGAACCATGTCGAAATTCCAGCTCACCTTGTAGCGCAGCGGCTCAACCACTGCCCTCGGTTCGGGAATGCCGCCGCAGTAGGAATCGATCGCAGTGATGGTGTCGAACTGGCTTGCGGCGCGTGCGTAGAGCACCAGGTCGATGCCGGGGTCGAGCCCGCATTCGGTCACGATCGACACGCCGGCCTTTTCGGCCTCGGGAGCGAGATCGGCGATGGCCTTGCCGTAATTGGTGGTGACCAGCGGCGTGCGCGTCGCGATCGCCGCCTGCACTGCCTCGCGCATCAGCGGCTGTGGCAACAGGTCGATGACCGCGTCGACGTCCTTCATCACGTCGGCCAATGCCGGGCCGATCGCGCCCTCCGGCACGACGAAACGCACCCGGGCAAGGTCGGTCAGGCCGCCAAGCCGCGCCGCGCCATCGGTTGCGGTGTCGACGCAGACCACTTGCTCGACGCCGTCGCTGGCAACGAGATCGGCGATCGCCGCCCGGCCTTGCAGGCCGAGGCCGCCGAGAACCGCGATCTTCATGCCATTTCCTTTCGCGTCTCGTCCGACCAGCAGCCTTCAGGCAGGCTGACCCATTTGTTGCAGGACGCCATGACGACGAAGGTCTCGCTGCGCACGACCTCGCCCGGCTCACCGGCGCCGGGGATCAGTTCGCTGGTGACGCGGTAGAGATCGGCGACATCGCCGGCCACGGTCACGTCGACGATAATGTCGAAGCGTCCGGTGACGACGGCGGCCGAATTCACGAAAGGCAATTCCGAGATGCGCTGCGCCAGTTCCCGCGCCCGGCCGCGCCCTTGTGCATTGATGCCGACGATGGCCGAGATCAGCTCGGGGCGTTCGGTCAGGTTGAGCAGCCCGACGATCTTGAGCAGGTTGCGGTCGAGCAGGTTGCGCAGCCGCATGCGCACCGTCGGCACCGAGATCGCCATCTTCTCGGCGAGGCGGTTGACGCCAAGCTGCGCATCCTGCGACAGCAGCTTGACCAGTCGCCGGTCGGTCTGATCGAGATGTTCTCGCAAGCGCTCAGGCTTTCATAAAGGGAAAGAAACGATTGGATTTTCTTTCAGATATGAAAATACCTTATGAGATATTTTTAACAACGGCAAGAGCCATGTCATCCGCCGTGGCTCTGTGCCTGTTGGCAATTTCGTCGAGTGCGCCACATTTTGTTCTTGCTTTGTGCCGGCAGCTATGCTATTAATTTGGGTATCGTGCCAATTTGGCTCCAACGACCCGTCCTCCCGAGGCGGGTTTTTGTTTCCGGATCTTTTGAAGGTTCAGCGCCGCCGGTCTAAGGTTGGCGGGACAGCGTGGTTCCGCGGAGCGCAGCCGCAACTCATGCCTTCACCTGACGGGCGGAAAGGCTCATCCGCGAAATGGCCAAAAGCGGCTTTTCAATAAAACTGTAGCTGGCCAGGGAGACGGCAATGCAGGCTGCGACAATAACCATGCCAGCAACCCATGGTGATACGCTGACGCTTGCAACGACAGGAGCGGTCGCAAGCAGCACGATAGGATGGGTCAGATAGAGAGAGTAGGAGGCATCGCCTAATCTTGCCAGCAGGCGAGGAGCAAAAAGCCGGAAGTAGCTTTCCAGGCTGATGCAACCCGCGACAAGGATCAAGGCCGGGATTCCCTGAGCAAGGGTTCGCGGCAAGTTGAAGCCAAGTACCATCACCAGCATGGACACGATGGCGAACACGAGCGCCGAGACACCCAGGACGGTAGGCAAACGCGCCAGTCTGCCGACCAGGTGGCCGAGCGCCATGCCGGCAAGGAACTCAAACAGGATTGGCGTGGTATAGAAAAATAGCACAGTGTCGGCGGCGGGTTTGAAGACGATGCGCGCCGCTACGGCGATTGCAAAGACAACGCCGACCATGGCCATTTGCGTCAGCGTGCCGAAACGCATAGTCGCCGCGAACAGAATGTAAAACAGGATTTCCAGATTGAGCGTCCAACCCACGCCAAGCACCGGTTGGACATAGCCTGTGACCGTATCGAGATAGGCTATGAAAAGCAGGCTATTGGTGATCTGCTCAAGAAACACTGCACGACCGGCAAACAACCAAAGTGCGGCGACCATAAGGAAGGTCATAACCCAATAGAACGGAACGACGCGCGTGAAGCGCTGCATCAAAAAAGCACGATGGTCGGCGCGTCTGTTCTCTGTCGAGAGAACCATTACAAAACCACTGATGACGAAAAACAGGTCGACGCCGCTGTTTAGAACGGGAATACGCAGATCGAGCATGCCCAGTGCGGCCGGAAGATGATAGATAACAACCATGAGGGCTGCTAGCCCGCGCAGGACCTGTATCGATGTATATTGTTGAACCCGACGCGGCGCAGCGTGACCATTCTCTGGAATGATGTTCATCAAAAATGGTCCCCGGTGCGGGGGAGCATTAACACACGCGATCGTCGATGTGCCGATTAATTGTTGGTTTAATTAACACGTAAAGTTTTAGATAAGTTTTATTGATATAGCGTGCCGCCACACTTATGCTCGGCCGACTTTGGCCTGCCTCGTTGCCAAACTTGGCATCTCCCCAGTGAAGAGGAGATTGGCCGTTCCCGCGCTAACGGCTGGTCTCGAAGATAGCGACGGCTGCCCCTGTCAGCGCAGCGTTACCGGGGGCTACCGTTCCATCAGGAAGCTCCTTGCCGTCTTCCAGCCCGACGCGCGTCGACCAACGGCGTTCCGCCGCCCGACGCACGAAAGGCCAGACCGTGGCGTCGGCGCCGTGCAGCAGGATTGCCCGGCGCATTCCGGCGCCGTCGAGCACGGCGGCGATATCGTCGCCGATCTCCAGCGCAGCGTCCGGCTCCTGCTCGGAGATTTCGATCAGGATGCGCAGCACGCGTTTGCCATGGTCGAGGCTCACCAGCCGCTCGGCATCGGCGACGGAGGCGAGCCCGGCCTCGATGCCAATGCCGCGCTGGCGCAGACGCTCCATGACGGCGGGCGCGGCGTCTTCGCTGAGATTGACCGAGGCGTAGTCGGGCAGCTCGCTCCAGCCGGCGATCGCGGCCAGCGTCCGCTGGTCGTCGTTCTCGATCCAGGCACCCGTCGACACGCCGATCAGCGTCCCCGGGCAGGCGCGGCGGAGCGCCAGCACCGTCCGGTCCATCGCCGCCGGCGCGATGCTTTCGCGGCCATCGAGCTCGCGCGCATGGATGTGCAACTCGGCGGCACCGGCGGCGACCGAGGCGGCGCCGTCACGCGCCATGACCTCCGCCGTCAGCGGCAGTTGCGGATGATAGTCGGCGCTGCGCGCACCATTGATGCATGTCTGGACGATCATGCTATGGGCAGTCCGGTTGCGGTTGCTGCCAGTCTAGCGCGGGCCAGTGAAAACCGGAATCACGCTGGCGAAGGCTCCTGACATATGGACGTGGCACAGCCTGAATCAGTCTGGCAGTGTGTGTCTCTATCGCCTTGTTCGCCAACGATCTTCTCGGCAAAAGAGGACGGTCGTTTGCAGAGTTATGGCGGCACGCCCAGATCGTGCAGCGCACTCATGGCGGCTCGGTATTCGACGAAATCCCTGGGACAATCGCTAGCGGCGAGCCGGTAAAGCCGTAAGGCTTCCTCGCTATGCCCCTGGAGCCGGCTAAGCTCGGCCGTGTAGAAATTCGTTTCGCAGACTTGTCCGGTTCTCTGGGCCAGGCCCACAGCACCAGCATCCGAAAGCGCTTCGGCGGGCGTCTTTTCACCCAGCAGCATGCTGACCAGCGGTGCCGGCCACTTCGTCATGTCGAGCTTGCCTTTCGCTTCCTTCAAATGGCTCGCCGCGCCGTTGCGCCGCGCGGCAATATCAAGCCAGATGGCAAAATAGGCATTGTCGGGCGTGAGAGCAGCCCCCTGCTCGAAATCCGCCTGCGCGTTCGCCATCGCACCGGAATAGAGATACAGGGTGCCCCGGCCAGCATAGGTAGAGGCGTCTTTCGGATCGAGGTTGATTGCTTTGCCATAGTCGGCGATAGCGCGGTCGTATTGGTCCTTTGCCGTCCAGGCAATGCCTCGGTTTTGGTAGCTCTTGACAAGTCTCGGATCGAGGCTGATCGCGCGGTCGTAGTCGGCGATGGCAAGGTCGTACTCGCCTTTCCTGCTCCAGGCGAAACCTCGGTCGTTGTAGGCGACCGCCTTTGTCGGATCGAGAGCGATGGTCTGGCTGTAATCGGCGATGGCACGATCGTCCTTGCCCTTTCGAAGCCAGGCGGTGCCCCGATCGTAGTAGGCGCTCGTCAGTTTCGGATCGAGGCTGATGGCTCGGCTCGAATCCTCAATGGCGTGATCGTCCTCCCCCTTCGTGTACCAGGCCTCGCTACGGTTGACGTAGATTTTCGGATTTGTCGGATCGAGCCTGATCGCCTGGGTGTAATCGGCAATGGCACTGTCCGCATCGCCCCTTGCAAGCGAGGCGATGCCTCTGTTGAAATAGGCATTGCCAAGGTTCGGGTCGAAGGTGATCGCCTGGCTGTAATCGGCGATGGCACGATCGATGTCGCCCTTGTTTGCTCGGGCCAGACCCCGGTTTGAATAAGAAATGGCGTGTTTCGGATCGAGGCTGATCGCTTGGTCGTAGTCGGCGATGGCACGGTCGAAATCGCCTTTCGCCGCCCATGCTATCCCCCGGTTGTTGTAGGCGTCGACATATTTCGGATCCAGCGCGATGGCCTGACCATAGTCAGCGATGCCGCCATCGGAGTCACCTGCGTCGGATCGGGCCGCACCTCGCGCGAAGTATGCGACGGCGAGTTTTGGATCGATGCCGATCGCCTTGCCATAGTCGGCGATGGCGCGGTCATGATCCCTCAGGTTGACCCGAGTGACGCCTCTGCTGTAATAGGCCGGTGCAAATGTCGGATCGAGGCTGATGGACATGTCGAAGTCCGCCAGCGCCCGGTGATGGTCGCCCTTGTTCGACCAGGCGAGGCCTCTGTTGTAGTAGACGCTAGCATCCTTCGGATCGATCGCGACGACCTGATTGTAGTCGGCGATAGCGCCGTCAAAATCGCCGCCCGTCAGCCGGGCATTGCCGCGCCGGTAGTAGGCATGCGCGTTTTTCGGATCGAGGCTGATCACCTTGTCATAGTCGGCCAGCGCGCGCTCCTCTTCGCCCTTGCTGGTCAACGCATCGGCGCGGCCATTCAGGGAACCGGCGTCGATCGGATTGAGCCTGATGGCCTGATCGAAGTCGGCTATCGCGCGGTCGTGGTCGCCTTTGCTTGCCCAGATCAGCCCGCGATTGTGATAACTTCTGCCGTCTTCGGGATCGAGGCTGATTGCCTTGTCATAGTCGGCGATAGCGCGGTCGTATTGGTCCTTTGCCGTCCAGGCGATGCCTCGGTTGTAGTAGGCATCGCCATATTTCGGGTCCAGGCTGATCGCCTTGTCCAGATCGGCGATGCCCTTGTCGTAGTCCTCCTTGAAGACCCAGCTGATGCCCCGGTTGTAGTAGCCGCTGGCGACGGTCGGGGCGATGTCGACGAACGCGCTGTAGTCGGCGATGGCGCGGTCGTAGTCGCCTCGTTCCGTGAGGGCATTGCCGCGCCTGAAATAGGCAATGCCACGGTTTTCAACGGGCTCTGTCGCATCGTCGATCATGCGCGTGCAGGCGGCGATCCGCGTGCTGGCCTCGACATCGTCGTCGCTGACGCAGTCGCTGCTGGCCGACAAGGCCGGGAGCGCTGAGACAAGCAGGAGAATGAGACAAACGAGGAATTGCGCGGCCGCCCCGTTCCTTTGTCGAACCCATCCGGTCAATTCGCCCCCCATCGCGTCAAGCCGCGCTGCATTGTTATTCAACGAAATCCCCTAGACAATCGCTAACGAGCTCACCCGGCAAGAAACGGGTGGTCCGCGCGCGCCGTTTCACCCATCTCAATGACAGAGAAGCCACAGGAGGCGAAGCCATGACCATCCATTCGATAGGCGCGAAAGCGGCGGTGAAATCGGCGGAGGTGCGCGTTGCCGGATATGACTGGCGGAAGCTGACCGATGAGCTGAGCAGCTACGGTTGCGCGGTGATGGAAAAGCTGCTGACGCCGCAGGAGTGCCGGCATATCGCCGGACTTTATCCGGACGAGAGCCATTTCCGCAGCCATGTCCAGATGGCGCGGCATGGCTTCGGCAAGGGCGAGTATCGCTATTTCCGCTATCCCTTGCCCGATCTGATCGGCGGCTTGCGCACCGCGCTCTATCCGCGCCTGGCCGCGGTCGCCAACGACTGGAACGAGCGCATGGGTATCGCGCAGCGCTATCCCGACGAACACGCCGCGTTCCTCAGGCAATGCCACGAGCAGGGCCAGACGCGGCCGACGCCGCTCCTGCTGCAATATGTCCCCGGCGACTTCAACTGCCTGCACCAGGATCTCTACGGCGATCTTGCCTTCCCGCTGCAGGTGGCGATCCTGTTGTCCGAACCGGGCAAGGATTTCACGGGTGGCGAGTTCGTGCTGACCGAGCAGCGTCCGCGCATGCAGAGCCGCGTCGAGGTGGTGCCGCTGCGCCAGGGCGATGCGGTCGCCTTCGCGGTTCACAATCGTCCGGTCCAGGGCAGCAAGGGCAATTACCGCGTCAATCTCAGGCACGGCGTCAGCCGGCTTCGCTCCGGCATGCGCCACACCGTCGGCATCATCTTCCACGACGCCAAATAGCCGAGCCGCTCGGCCCGGCGACGATTACCTGGAAAAATCGCTGCGCACGATGCCGTGGCGCTGGAGCTTGTCGTAGAAGGTCTTGCGCGGAATCCCCAACGCTTCGATCGTGCGCCTGACGTCGCCCTCGTTGCGGCCAAGCGCCTCGCGGATGATGTCGGCCTCGTAGCGCTCCAGCCGCTCCGGCAGCTTCATGGCGGCGTTCGATTGGGTCGGGGCAGGGGCTTCGGCGCCTTCCTCCAATCCAAGCACGAACCGCTCGGCGAAATGCGCCAGTTCGCGCACATTGCCCGGCCAGTCATGATCGCTGAGATGGCGATGCACCGTCGCCGGCACTGCCGGCACCTGGCGGTGGAAGCGGGCGGCGGCGCGCTCGGCGAAATAGAAGAACAGAAGGGCGATATCGTCGCGGCGCTCGCGCAGCGGCGGGATCGAGATCGTCACGACGTTGAGCCGGTAGTAGAGGTCCTCGCGGAAAGCGCCGCGCTGGAGCGGATCGCCGAGGTCGACCTTGGCGGCGGCGACGACGCGCAGATCCACCGGCCGCACCTCGTTGGTGCCGAGCGGGGTGACCTCGCGCATCTCCAGCACACGCAGCATCTGCACCTGTGTCGAGACCGGCATGCTTTCGATCTCGTCGAGGAACAGCGTGCCGCCGCTGGCGTGCTCGATGCGGCCGATCCGTTTCTTCTGCGCGCCGGTGAAGGCGCCGGCCTCATGGCCGAACAACTCGCTCTCGATGACCGTCTCCGGCAGCGTGCCGCAATTCAGCGCGACGAAATTGCCCTTGGCGCGGCGGCTCCAGCGATGCAGAAGGCTTGCCACCACTTCCTTGCCGGAGCCGGTCTCGCCGGTGACCAGCACGTCGACATCGGTATCGGCGATCTGGCGTAGTGTACGGCGCAGCCTGTCCATGGCCGGTGTCTGGCCGATCAGCGGCAGGCTGTCCTGCGCCTCTCCGGCCGCCTCGCGCAAGGCGCGGTTCTCCATCACCAGGCGGCGCTTTTCCGCTGCCCGGCGCACGCTCTGCACCAGCCGGTCGGCGGCGAAAGGTTTGGTGATGAAGTCGTAGGCGCCATCCTTGATCGCCTTGACGGCCATGGCGATGTCGCCGTGGCCGGTGACGAGGATGACGGGAATGTCGGCATCCAGCCGCAGGATGCGGTTGAAAAGTTGCAACCCGTCAATCTGAGGCATGCGGATATCCGACACCACGACGCCGGCAAAACCGGCGTCGAGCCTGGCCAGCGCCTCGGCCGCCACCGCAAAGGCCGAGACCGAGAAGCCGGCAAGCTCCAGCGTCTGCGCGGTGGCCTTGAGGAGATCGCGGTCGTCGTCGATCAGGACCACCGGCGCGGCATTGTCGTTCGTCATGATGGCTTACGCTGCTGTCTGGAGATGAATGGTGAAGCGGGTGCCGCCGTCGTCGCTCGAAACCTCGATGCGACCGCCATAATCGGCGACGATATCCTTTGAGATGACGAGACCAAGGCCAAGGCCTTTTTCCTTGGAGGTGTTGAACGGCGTGAACAGCGATTTGAGAATCCCTGGCGGAATGCCAGGTCCGTTATCGGACACGCCGACCGTCACGCCGTCCGCGGTCTCTTCGACCGATACCTGCACATGAGCGTCGGCGCGGCCGTCGAGTGCTTCGAGCGCGTTCTGGAAGAGGTTGATCAGCACCTGTTCGAGCCGCACCCGATTGCCCATGACCTTGAGGGCACGCGGCGGCAGGTCGATGGCCAATGCGTCGAGCCGGCCGGCAAAGCGGCTTCTCAACAGCATGACGGCCCCCTCGATGACACCCCGCAGTTCGACAGGCTCGGCGGCGGTGCGGCCCTTGCGGGCAAATGCCTTCAACTCCTCGGTGATCGAGCCGATGCGTTCGGTAAGGGCTGCGATGGCGCCGAGGTTTTCCTCGGCCGGCCCGGTCTGCTTGCGGTCGAGGAAGGTGCGGGCGTTGTCGGCATAGGCGCGGATGGTGGCGACCGGCTGGTTGATCTCATGGGCGACACCTGCGGCGACCTGGCCGAGGATGGCGAGGCGGTTGGCCTGGACCAGATCCTGCTGCACGATCTGGAGCTTGGCTTCCGTGCTGCGGTGGTCTGATATCTCGGCCTGCAGCCGGTCGCGGGCGCGGCTCAGATCATCGGTGCGTTCGACGACGCGGCGTTCGAGTTCGGTGCGGGCCGCCTGTTCGGCGGCAATCCGCATCTGCGCCGACTGTCGGCGCCACAACAGATACGCGGCAAAGCCGAGCAGCGGGACGACGACGCCTAACGCAAGAAGCCGCATTTCGCGGACGGCAGCGGCGATTGGCGCTTCAGCCGGGATCAGATAGTCGAGCCGCCAGGGGGTCGAAGGGACCGGCGTGGAAAGGTTGAGATACTGCGCGTCGCTGCCGCCGGGCGTCACCGCGTGGACGACCGACACATCCGGGCTGAGCGCCTGCAGGTGCATGATCGGCAACGGCACAAGCGGCGCGTCGCCGAACTGTTGGCTGTCGCGAATTGCGGCTTGCTTGGGTGCGGCCAGCGGCGCGGTTGTCATGAACCGCCAGGACGGTACGCTGGTGATCAGGACGACGCCGTTCTCGTCGCTGACATAGGCGGGGCGGTTCGCCTCGCGCCAGTCGGCTTCGAGCTGGTCGAACTCCATCTTGACGACGACGACGCCGAGCGGTGCGGCTGCATCGCCGACGCGCCGCGAAATGTAGAGGCCGGGACGCTTGCTGACATTGCCGAGCGCAAAATACTCGGCGGTTCCGGCCTGCATCGCGCCAGAGAAATAATCGCGAAAACGGTAGTCGTTGCCGACGAAGCTGATCGGCTCGTGCCAGTTGCTGGAGGCGATCGCCAGTCCATCGGTGCCGACGACATAGAGTACCGACGCCTTGGTGCCGGAGACCAGCCCCTCGAGCTTGCGGTTCAGCACATCGATTGCCGCGGCATTTTTTTGCGATAGCGCGTCACGCACTTGCTGGTCTGCAGACAAAAGCAGGGGTAGGGCGCGCGGGCTTTCGAGCACGGCGCGCAGCAGCGCGACCTTCAGATTGGCGTCGGTACGCCCCTGCGCCGCCAAGGTCTCGACCTCGGTCTTGCGGCCGTAGAGGCCGGCGCCGTAGAGCGCTGCCGTGACGATCAGCAGGGCGACGGCCGCAAACAGCAGCCAGGCTCGCCGCGCCCGCCTGGCGAGTTGCTCGGGCGTCGAAGACAAGGCACCGGCGGGGCGTTGCAGCATCGCCCATTTGTGCATGAACTCGCACAAAACACAATTCGACCTATGCGGAGATTCGCACTTGTCTATGCGTCCAGCACTGCGGACGCTTGCGAATATTCAACAAAATCAATGATGAAAAGCTCTTCTGCGTATCTGGCACGGCTGTTGCAAACACGAATTCGGCAGTCGCGAGGCTGCTGGTCAAAACAACTGCCCCGGGGAGTCGAGCTTTCGATCGGGGCGCCATGGAGGACGTCATGCAGACAGCAATCGCTGCCGCCGAGCCGCGCGGCAAAGTACCCTTATACCGGCATCTTTATGTGCAGGTGCTGGCGGCGATCGCCGCCGGTGTGCTGCTCGGCCATTTCTATCCCGAAACCGGCGAGGCGATGAAGCCGTTCGGCGATGCCTTCATCAAGCTGGTGAAGATGGTGATCGCGCCGGTGATCTTCCTGACGGTGGCGACCGGCATAGCCGGCGTTTCCGACCTGCAGAAGGTCGGCCGCGTCGCCGGCAAGGCGATGATCTATTTCCTGGTGTTCTCGACGCTGGCGCTGGTCGTCGGCCTGGTCGTCTCCAATGTCGTCCAGCCCGGCGCCGGCATGCATATCAATCCGGCGACGCTCGATACCACCAAGGTGGCGGCCTATGCCGAGAAGGCGCACGACACAACCATCGTCGGCTTCCTGATGAACATCATCCCCGACACCATCACCGGCGCCTTCGCGCAGGGCGACATTTTGCAGGTGCTGTTCTTCTCGGTGCTGTTCGGCGTCGCCCTGGCACTGGTCGGCGATCGCGGCCGTCCGGTCGTCGATTTCCTGCAGGCGCTGACCACGCCGATCTTCCGCCTCGTCGCCATCCTGATGAAGGCCGCGCCGATCGGCGCGTTTGGCGCGATGGCCTTCACCATCGGCAAATACGGCATCGGCTCGATCGCCAACCTCGCCATGCTGATCGGCACGTTCTACCTGACCGCGCTGCTGTTCGTGCTGGTGGTGCTCGGCGCGGTCGCCCGCTACAATGGCTTCTCGATCCTGGCGCTGATCCGCTACATCAAGGAAGAGCTGCTGCTGGTGCTCGGCACCTCGTCCTCGGAAGCGGCATTGCCGGGCCTGATGGCCAAGATGGAGCGCGCCGGCTGCAACCGCTCGGTGGTCGGCCTGGTCATCCCGACCGGCTATTCCTTCAATCTGGACGGCACCAACATCTACATGACGCTAGCGGCGCTGTTCATCGCGCAGGCGACCGACACGCCGCTCACCTACGGCGACCAGATCCTGCTGCTCGCCGTCGCCATGCTGAGCTCCAAGGGTGCCGCCGGCATCACCGGCGCCGGCTTTATCACCCTGGCGGCGACGCTCTCGGTCGTACCCACCGTGCCGGTCGCGGGCATGGCGCTGATCCTCGGCGTCGACCGCTTCATGTCGGAATGCCGGGCGCTGACCAACTTCATCGGCAATGCCGTGGCGACAGTGGTGGTGGCGCGCTGGGAGGGGGAACTCGACCAGACGAAGTTTGCCGCCGCCATGGCCGGCGACTTGCCGGAGGAAGTCGACCTATCGCTGCCGGGTTTGCAGGCCGCCTGACTGTTTAGGCCACATGGCTTTAAGCCCGGAGGCGGTTCGCCGGCTCCGGGCAAAAGCACCGGCGGTCGTGGCATGCCGCCTGAAACGCAACCTGAAGTGGCCCTGTTTTCGACGCGGGGCTTGTTCCAGCCGCATTTGAAGGCCAGTATCCGCCATGCCTTCAAGGCACCCGTCCGCTTCGCTCCCGACCTGATCGCGAGGCGAGACATTTCCGTCGGGCTCGGTTGAATCTCATCCTTGCCGAAATCGTCGGAGCTTTTGCTGCCGCCGACCCCTGACCATGGCAGCAGCCTCGAAGGCAATGGCGGCCTCAGTACGAAGTCGCAAAGCGAAACGTGACCGGTCTCCTCGTGGAAAGCGCAGGCTTTCTCCCAGGGAACTCGTTCCGTGCCAAGAGGGCGCTTGAAGAGGGGGCGGCCCATGAGGGCCTTTGCCGAACCAAAGCAAGATGCGAGGTCAAACGCGATGCAGTCTGTCCAAAACAGGATTCCGGTATCCATCATCATCCCGAACTACAACTACGCGCGGTTCCTCAAACGCAGCATCGACAGCGCCCTCGAGCAGGACTACGCGGATGTTGAAGTCATCGTGGTCGACGATGCATCGCAGGACAATTCCACGACAATCATGGAATCCTATCGCGACGAGATCCTCGCCTGCCCGCGAGCGCAAAATGGCGGACACGCGGCGGCGTTCAACACCGGCTTTGCGGCGAGCTCGGGCAAGATCGTCCTGTTCCTCGACGCCGACGATTATCTTTATCCGACCGCTGTCTCCACCATCGTCGAGACCTGGGACGAGGCAACTGCCCAGGTGCAGTCCAGACTGCATATCGTCGACGAAAGGCAACGCATCAAGGATGTCTTTCCGCCACCCGAACTGCCCTTCGACAGCGGTGACGTCATGCCGAAACTCCTGCACAAGGGCCGCTATCAGACGACCGTGACCAGCGGGCTCGCCTTCGACCGCGCAACGCTGGAATCGATCATGCCGATCCCGGAGCCGGAGTTCCGCCAGGGCGCCGACGGCTATCTGGCAACGCTGGCGCCGATGTACGGGCATGTCCAATCGATCGACGAATGCCTCGGCGCCTACCGGATCCACGGCGCCAACCATTCAGTCTTCGGTGAAAAGCTCGCCGAGCGGGCACGCTGGCGGGTAACTCACGATTTCCGCCGCATGCAGGCGCTGTCGGACCAGGCCTCCGGGATCGGCCTGACCATCGTGCCGTCGGATGCCGTGCGCCACGATCCGGTCCACCTGGAAGAGCGGCTGGCGTCGCTTTGCGCGGACAGAGACCGACATCCCGTGGCCGACGATTCCCGGCTGGCGCTCGGGGCGGCCGGCGCGGTCGCCAGCCTCGAAATGACCGCATCCCTGCGGCGGCGCGCAATCCTTGCCGCGTGGTTCCTGTCGGTCGGGGTGTTGCCGCGGAAAATGGCCACCGCGGTGCTGATGTGGAAGCTTGATGCGTCGTCGAGGCCGGCATTTTTGAGCCGCCTGTCCAAGAGAATCCGCCACGCGATGGGATAGTGAGCGGCACTGTGACATAGCTCCGCCTGGTTTTGGGCCGATACTCCCCAGCCTCCAGCGGACGCGATCATCGCCTCTGACAGACCCGGACCATTCTGTAAATTATTTGCTTACACCTGCTTGACCAGCGTAAGCAATATGCTTACATGTGGTATGATCAAGTCGTTCAAGCACAAGGCGCTGGCGGACCTCTTTCAAACCGGAAAGACCGGGAAGATCGACGCCAAGATGCATAAGCGCATCCTTGTCCGGCTTGACCGCTTGGAAGTCTCGGAAAGGCCTGATGACATGGACCTGCCCGGCTTCGACTTCCACGCTTTGAAGGGCTTCAACCCGACCCGCTACACGGTGCATGTCAACGGGCCGTGGTGCATCACATTCGAATTCGACGCCAATGATGCTGCCCGCGTCGATTTCGAACAGTACCATTGAGACGGCTTAGATTGGAGAAATCGATTATGAGCGTGTATGAACCGATGCGTCCGATGGAGCGCTGCCCATCCCACCCCGGGGCGTTGCTCGACGACATTATCCCGGCAACCGGCAAGACCAAGGTGGAAATCGCCAATCTGCTCGGAATCTCGCGCCAGCAGCTTTACGATATTATCCGCGAAAAGAAGCCGGTGTCGCCGGCTGTCGCGGCGCGCCTTGGAAAGATGTTCGGCGACGGCGCCGCGATCTGGCTCAGGATGCAGGCCGCTTACGATGCGTGGCACGCTGAGCGCGAGGTCGACGTCAGCGCCATTCCAAGGCTCCATGCTGCCTGAGATGCAATAGATCCGCCGAACCACCGAGGCTCTCACAAATCGATCACGGCCCCCGCTGCCGGGATCGGCCCTCCGGTTCGACGGCTCGCTCGACCAGGACGTGCGCCTCCCGCGCGGCCTCGACGAACGCGTCCCTGGCGGCTTCGGTCCAGCGGTCGTCGCTCATGGCGCGGCGGCATGTGCGCAGTGCCAAGCCGTGTTTGGCGCTGCCGGCGTCACGCCAGTGGGCCTCCAGTAATTCGACAGCCTGCCGTGCGTTGGAAATGTTGCGGATATCTCCCACGATGCCGACCGCAACCGCAACCGGCTTGGAAAACCATCCTTGGTTCATGGCGAAGCCTTCGACGTGTTGAACTACCTATAACGAGAATCGTAGCGCAAGGTTTCATTCGCGCCAGTCACCACGGCGTGAGGCGGCCCTCACTGTGCCGCGCGCAGCCTGACCACGAGGCTGCGCGCCACAAGCACCAGCACGGTGATGACGATCAGGATCACCGAGAGTGCGGCGATCGCCGGGTCGATGTTGTCGCGCAGGCCCATCCACATCAAGCGCGGCAGCGTGATGGCGTTGACCGAGGTGATGAACAGGGTGACGCCGATCTCTTCCCAGGACAGCACGAAGGAGAGCAGTGCCGCGGTGACGATGCCGAACTTGATGTTGGGCATGATGATGCGGGTGGCGCGCTCCCACACTGTGGCGCCGAGGCCGCGGGCGGCGAGATCGATGCGGCGGTCGAGCTGGCTGAGCGACACCAGGATCAGCACCGTGGCAAAAGGCACCGTCATCACCGCATGTGCCATGGCGACACCCAGCCAGGTGTCATAGCCGAAGAACGACGAGAACCCCGAGATCGAGGTCAGCAGGAAATAGAGCGTGATTGCCGATACCACCGGCGGCACCACCATCGGCAGCAGCACGAAGCCGACCAATACTGCCGTGAAGCGCGGCTGGAACATCCAGACGCCGAGGCTGAAGCAGAGTGCCAGCACCGTGGAAAAGGCGCTGCTGACGACGCCGATCCTGATCGAGAGCAGGATCGAATTGATCCAGCGCGGATCCTCGATCAGCGCCCGGTAATGGCGCAGCGACAGTTCACCGGACGGCATCGCCAGCATGCGGCTCGGCGTCAGCGACACCGGAATGACGGCGAGCAGCGGCAGCAGCAGGAACAGCGCGACCAGGGCGGCGAGGATCAGCGAGATGGGACCGGGGCGGTAGGTCGGCATCGCGCTACACCAGTTGCTTTGGTCTGATATAGCGGAACAGCAGCGCCATCAGCGCGCCGACGAACAGCACCAGCACCACGCTGATCGCAGCACCCAGGCCCCAGTCCGGGCTCTGGAAGATGCGGAGATAGATCAGCTCGGCGATCATCACGCTGCGGCCGCCGCCAAGGATCGCCGGCGTGACGAAGAAGCCCAGCGAAAAGACGAAAACGATCAGCGCCGAGCCGATGATGCCGGAGCGGGTCATCGGCACGAACACCGACCAGAAGGTGCGCATGCGGCTGGAACCGAGGCCGCGCGCCGCCAGCAGCACACGGTCGTCGAGGCTGCGCATCGAAGAGGCCAGCGGAAACACCGCGAAGGGGATGAGGAAATGCGTCATGCCAACGATGACGCCAAACTCGTTGCGCACCAGCGCCAGCGGCTCCGAGATGAAGCCGACCGCCTGCAGCCAGGTGTTGATCAGGCCGCGATTGGACAAAAGCGCCACCCAGCCGAAGGCGCGCGTCAGCACAGAGATCCAGAACGGCACCAGGATGCAGAACTCGGCCACGACACGCTGCACGGGCGTGCCGCGCACCCAGACAACGGTGATGGCGTAGGCGGCGGCAACTGAAACGATCGTCACGATCGCCGCGATGCGCAGCGTGCGGATGAAGACCGACTGCACCAACTGATCCGTGAGCAGCGCATTGTACTGCCCCAGCCCCGTCGTGGGCAGCGTAAAACTCCATTTGACCACGCCAAGGAATGGCCAGGCGTAGGCTAGCGCAAGAAAGAGGAGCAGCGGCGCCATCAACAGCGCCGCGCCCATCCTGTCGGAGAGGTATGCTCTCATCCGGTTATCCCGGCTTGTCAGGCGGAGATGATCTTCGTGTATTCGTCGAGTGCCGCCCCGTAGTTCTTGGCGTACCAATCCATGTCGAGCGGGATCTGCTTCTTCATGTTCTCGGGATCGACGGGGTTGATGCGCTTCTTGTCGGCAGGGATCAGCGCGTCGGCGGCCGGATTGGCCGGACCCTGGCCGAGCTTCTCGAACATGATGAGTTCCTTCTCCGGGTCCTGCGTGCTGGCGATGAACTTCATCGCCGCATCCTTGCCGCCGGGATTGCCCTTGAGCACGGCGAGCGCGCCGGGCGAGATCAGGCCCTGGTCCCAGATGAACTTGATCTTGCCGCCGGAATCCTGCTCGATAAGCGAAGCCCGGGTCGACCAGACGATCGCCATCGACGCCTCGCCATTGAGCAGCACGCTCTGGCTTTCGGCGCCGCCACCCCAATAGGCGACGACGTTCTCCTTGAAGGCGGCGATCTTGTCATGCGCGCGCTTGAGGTCGAGCGGGTAGAGCGAGGCCGGCGCGACGCCATCGGCAAGCAGTGCCGCTTCCCAGCTCGACACGCCCCATTTGTAGAGCGAGCGCTTGCCGGGGAATTTTGCCACGTCGAAGAAGTCGGCCATGCCGGTCGGCGCCTGGCTGCCGTATTTCTCGGCATCGTAGGCGATGACGTAGGAGAAGAAATAGGTCGAGGCGGCGTATTCCCAGCCAAATCCCGGCCGCATCTTCTTCTTGTCGACGATCGAATAATCGATCGGTTCGAGCATGCCTTGCGCACCGAGCGTGATGGCCGAGAACGGATCGACGTCGACCAGGTCCCAGGTCGGCGCGCCGCTCTTGAACTGCGCCGCGATTGCGCCTTCGGTCGGGCCAGAGCCGTCCATCTTGACGGTGATGCCGGTCTCCTTGGTGAAGGCCTGGCCGTAAGCCGCGTCATAGGCGGTAATGGCGTCGCCGCCCCAGTTGACCAGCACCAGTTCCTTTGCCGCGGCAAAGGCGCCGGTCGAGCGCAGCAGCATCGGCGTGCCGGCCAGCACCATTGCGGCCAGCTGCGTGAACTGCCGGCGCGAGATCTCGCCGCGCACTGCCCTGGCGGACAGCGCCTCGATGGAATTTTTCTTGGTGTCGTTTGTCATGTTAGTTCCCCTTTTTTGTCGTTGGCATTTCCTGAAAGTCAGCTTGGCGAATTCGCCACGCCGATCGTCATTGTCCTCCGTCCGGAAGGAGGAAACCCTTTTCCGCCGGCCAGGTCAGCCAGACGGAATTGCCCTTGCTGAGCGCAGAGGCGGCGACCTCGTTCGGCACCGAAACCGTCACCTTGGCGCCTTGACGCGTGGTGAGATCGAGCCGCGTCGCAGCGCCAAGATAGGTCGAGGCAACGGCAGTGGCGGCAATGCCGTTCTCGCCCGCGGCCGCTTCCGGCGCGATCGACATGTATTCGGGCCGGATCGCCAGGATGGCGTCGCCACGGACCTTCTCGGCCTTGCAGCGCATGCTGATCGCGCGGTCTTCGCAGACGCCCGTCGAGCCATTGTCGGCCGGGCGCACGCCCTTCAGCGGCAGCATGTTGATCTCGCCCAGGAACTCAGCGACGAAGCGGTTGTCCGGCCGGTCGTAGACCTCGTCCGGCGCGCCGACCTGCAGCAATTTTCCATGGTTGAAGATGGCGACGCGCGACGACAATGCCAGCGCCTCGCTCTGGTCATGGGTGACAAAGACGAAGGTGGTGCCGGTCTCCTGGTGCAGCCGCTTCATCTCGGCCTGCATCTGGCCGCGCAGGCCCTTGTCGAGCGCCGAAAACGGCTCGTCGAGCAAAAGCACACCAGGCTCGAAGACCAGTGCCCGCGCCAGGGCCACGCGCTGCTGCTGGCCGCCGGACAATTGCGACGGCAGTTTCTTCTCGTGGCCCTTGAGCCCGACGCGCTCGATCATTTCGCCGACGCGGCGCTTGATCTCAGCCGCCGATTTCTTGCGCACCTTGAGTGGGAAGGCGATGTTGGCCTCGACGCTCATATGCGGGAACAGCGCGTAGCCCTGGAACACCATGCCGGCGGCGCGCTGCTCGGCCGGCCGCTCGGTGATGTCGACGCCGTCGCTGTAAAGGCGACCGTCGGTCGGCTGAATGAAGCCGGCAAGGATCATCAGGAAGGTGGTCTTGCCGGAACCGGAGGGGCCGAGCAGGGTGAGGAACTCGCCACGGCCGATATCGAGCGTCAGATCGTCCAGCGCACGGAACGAGCCGAAGCTCTTGCCGATCCCGATTGCCTTGATCTCTGCGGCCCGGCCGGGTTGCTGCATCCTGCCCTTTCCTTAGCGTAGGCGAAATCGTAGGCAGGGCGGCGGCTCACCGCAACCGAATAGTTTTCGCCTGATCGGCAAATTTGATTCATCTATGCCCCAATCTTCCCCCTCCGGGGGGAGATTAACGCTGGTTCTCCGACAGCTTCGACCTCAGCCACCGCCCAAACGCCTCCAGCACCGGATGCGTCGCCTTGGCGTGCTCGGAAACCAGAAAATAGGAGCGCGGTGAATTGATCGCGATGTCGAAGGGGCGCACCAGCCGGCCTTCGCTCAGTGCCCGGCCGCTGGTCAGCTCGTCGCCCATGGCGATGCCCTGGCCGGCGATCGCCGCCGAAAAGACCAGGTTCATGTCGGAAAAGAAGATGCCGCCTTCCGGGTCGGGGTTCTCGACCTTGGACAGCGCCAGCCAGCGCGCCCAGTCCTCGGTGTCACCGAGATGCAGGAGATTGGCGCGTAGCACGTCTGCGGGCTTGGAGAAGCCGCCGATCTTGTTGAGCAGCGTCGGGCTGCACAGCGGCGTGAAGGAGATTTCGCACAACAGCTCGACCGCGCGGTTGGGCCAGTTGCCGACGCCAAAGGCGATAAAGGCGTCGGCCTCGGCATTGCTGACGTCATCGAGGCGGCGCGGCGTCAGGATGCGGAGCGCGACATCGGGATACATCTGCCGGAATTCGCCAATGTGCGTGCACAGGAAAAGCGAGGCGAAGCCAGGAGTGCAACTGACACTAAACGAGCCGCCGACGCCGCTGCCGGCATGGCGCGTCACCGCGTCGCCCAGCACCGTCAGCGCCTTGCGCACATCGCTGGCATAGCGCTGGCCGCGCGGCGTCAGTGCCACGCCCTTGCCGATGCGCTCGAGCAGGTCGAAGCCGAGATCGCGTTCGAGCAGGCGAAGCTGATGGCTGACGGCGCTGCGGGTCAAATGCAGTTCGTCGGCGGCGCGCCAGACGCTGCCGTGGCGGGCAAAACTGTCGAGGGCGCGCAGCGCTTGAGTGGAGGGAATTCGCAAGAGGTGAACCGAATTTGCATGAGCCGGAAAAACATATCACTTTTTGGCGAGACGCTTCACTGCTTTCTTTGACGGATGGAGATACCGGTGACCTCGGCGCAAGCGACCGCGCTTGCCTGTCTGGACGACATCCAGCCGTCGCTATCGGCGTGGACGCGGACCATCTTCGACTTCGGCGAGACCGCCTGGCGCGAATACCAGTCGGCGGCCTGGTATGTGGAGCATCTGAAACACGAAGGCTTTTCGGTCGAGGAAGGCTCGGGCGGCATGCCGACCGCCTTCTGCGCCCACTGGACCAACGGGACCGGCCCGACGATCGGCTTGTATGCTGAATACGATGCGGTGCCGGGCAATTGCCAGGATGCGGCGACGGTGAAGCGACCGCGTCCGGGCCTTGGCGAACAGGCCGGCGGCCACACCGATCCGCATTCCGGCCTCGGCATTGCCAGCCTCGGCGGGCTGCTGGCGACCAAGGCGGCGATGCAGCGCCACGGCATATCAGGCACGCTGCGCTTCACCGGCGAGCCGGCGGAGAAGGTGCGGGGATCGAAGCCGATCCATGCCGCGAAGGGCTATTACGATGGGCTGGCAGGCATGATCTCCTTCCATCCCTTCTACATGCTGCCGCTCTGCAACACGGCGCGCTGGGACACGCATTGCGGGGCCGCCTATGCGATGATCTACCGCTTTGTGTGCGACGAACCCGAAAATTGGGTTCGCGCAAGCGATGCAGCGCCCATTCCGCAGGCGCATTCGGCGGTGCGTGCGCCCGGCGCCAACGACGCGCTCATGATGATGTATATGGCCTCCAAGGCGCTGCGCGATTCCATGCTGCCGCATCAGGGCGGCTGGTCGATCAGCGAGGCGATCCTGACGGCGGGCCAGGCGACCGCCGACAATCTGCCGGCCGGGCTGGCCGAGATCCAGTACATGATCCGCGCGCCGACGCTGGCGATGGCCGAACAGGTCACCGCCGTGCTCGACCGCAATGCGGAAGCCGCAGCCAGGATGAGCGGCTGCCGCCACGAGCGGCACTGGGTGTCGAAGTCGCGGCCGGGGCTGGCCAATCACGTCATGGCCGGCATTGCCTTCGACGCGCTGGCGGCGGTCGGGCCGCCGCATTGGGACGAGACGGCCAAGGCGATCGCCCGCGAAATCCAGGTCAATGCCGGCGGCGAGGCGACCGAAGAACCATTCATCGACGAACTGGAGCGGCTGATTGCGCCGCAGGCGGCCGAGGCGCTGCTGCGCCGCGACCTGCCGCCATCGCAGCTCAATTCGACCTCCGACGATTACACCGACATGTCGTGGCACGCGCCGACGGCGCGGTTCTACGTCGCCCGGCCGGCGCTGCGGTCCGAGAACGGCCACGCTTTTCCGTCCTGGGCGATGAATGCGCTGGGCGGCATTTCTGCCACGATCGACCCGATGGTCACCTGCGCAGCAAAGACCATCGCGCTCGCCGCACTTCGCCTGTTGGAAGACGAGGCCGCGCGCAAGGCGGCGATGGACGAATTCGTCGCCCGCACCGGCGGCGGGATCGGCGGCACGAGCTGGATTGCGCCGCTCTGCGACTACGAGCCGCCGATTGGATTTCGCTGGCCGGAATATGTCACCACCCCGCGCGGACGGGACTGGTGGATACCAGGCAACCAAGCCGCATGATCTACCAAGCCGCCCCCTTCACGAGGAGAACCCTATGACCGTCCATGACCGCATCGTCGCCGAGCCGTTTTCGCTGCAGCGCCGCAACCCGGCCGGTGGCACCAAGCCGCTGACCGCCTGGGGCTTTGCCAACGAGACCGACGTGCTGACCGACGTGCTGCTCGGCTCGCCGAATTTCCTGCGCCATCTCTCGACCAGCTCGCTGTCGCGAAAACATCTGCGCGAGGCGCCTTGCAACGTCCAGATCGCGCAGGCACAGCACAAGGACCTCGCCGCCGCCTACGAGCATTTCGGCGTCAACATCCACTGGCACGAGCCGACGCCGGAGCTGCCGATGCAGGTCTATTCGCGCGATTCCAGCGTCATGACGCCCTACGGCGCCATCATCACCGCCATGGCCCAGTGGTGGCGGCGCGGCGAGAACTACGCCGCGATCCGCACTTATGAAAAGCTCGGCATCCCGATCTACGACATGGTCACCGCCGGCACCTTCGAAGGCGGCGACTTCAATGTCATCGAGGATGGCGTGGTGCTGATCGGCTGCGGCGGCGCCCGCACGCAGGAGGAGGGCGCCCGCCAGGTGCAGGCCTGGTTCGACAAGGAGGGCTGGGAGACCCGCATCGCCTTCATCGACGAATATTACGTCCATATCGACCTGATGGTGGTGCCGATCGCCGAAAAACTGACCGCCGTCTGCGTTGACTGTACGGAGCCGGGCATCGTCGACTGGCTCAAAGGCAAGGGCCACGAGATCATCGACGTGCCGTTCCAGGACACGATGGCGCTCGGCTGCAACTTCATGTCGCTGGGCAAGGATCGGGTGATCGCGCCGACGTCCAGCCAGACGCTGATCGGCCAGCTCAAGGCGCGCGGCTTCGAGGTGGCGGCCATCGATATGAGCGAAATCTCGAAGACCGGGGGCGGCATCCACTGCATGGCGCAGGCGCTGAAGCGCGAGCCGGCCTGAGAGGCCGCCTTTAGCCCGGCCGCTTCCGCGAGGGGGCCATTGTCAGGAAGGTCGATCCCGCCTGGCTCGCGGAACGCGCCTACAGCACGATGAGCTTTCCCTTGCGCAGACGCTTGGCGCAACGATAGGCGAGATCGGCGGCGACCATGTCTTCCATCGCAATGCCCATCGCCTTGTAGGTGGTGATTTGTTGATTGGAAACACGACCCGGCGCGCGGTCGAGCAGCATGGCGCCAAGCTCGGTGCCGAAATCCGGGTCGAAGCCGGCAAGCTCGCAAGAACCGACCGGGGTCGGTTTGAACGCATCCTTGGTTTCGACAAAAAGACTGGATTTGGCGATGAGCTCGATCGGCATTTCACCGCCGGGCGGCGCCACCCCGACCGACGAGACATGCGTGCCCGGCTGGACCCAGCCTGGGTCGATCACCGGCTGGTAGGAGTGGGTCGCCAGGCACACCACGTCGGAACTGCGCACCGCCGCCTCGAGATCGGCGACCGCCACCACCGACGGATGCAGCCGGGCAAGCGCTGCCGCATCGTCGAAGCTCTTCGAAGCGACCCGGATTTCGGCAAAGTCGCGCACCAGCGGCAACAGATGCAGGTGCTGGTTGGCCTGCACGCCGGCGCCGACCACTGTCGCTATCCTGGCATCCCGGCGGGCAAGCGCGCGCACCGACAGCACGGCGGACCCGGAGGTTCGCGCCGCGGTTATGAAGGTGCCGTCCATGATGCAGACCGGCAGGCCGTACAGCGGATCGAACAGGCTGATGGTGGCAAGGTGGCTGGGCAGGTTCTTGGCTAGATTGCCTTCGAAGACATTGACGATCTTGACGGTCAGGTTCATGCCCTCCATCCAGGCCGGCATGGCGAGGCTGTAGCCGGCTCCGGGGATGTCGAGCTGTGGCCGGGGTGGATTGACGACCTTACCTTGTGACAGCGCCTTGAAGCCGTCTTCCAGAACATCGAGAAGCTGGCTGAGGTCGATGCACGCCATCACGTCGGCTTCGCTCAGTACCAGGATCTCGGTCGCTCCCTTGCTGATTTCCGCCGCACTCTTGCCAGCTGGGCTGAACGCTTCCTTGGTCATCCTGCACTCCTTTTGTTCGTCGAAATCGGCTCACCACGTTTGCTTTGTGGGTGAGGTAAACGCAGGCTATTGCGAGGCATAATGTGATGAAATACGTTGATTTTGGCATCTCTGCGTGAAATCAACACACAAACCCCTGAGATAGCGTGGATTGTGAAATGGGCGATCTCGACCAGATAGACCGCAGCCTGCTCAGGCTGCTGCAGGAGGACGGGCGCCGGACGACGCTTGATCTGGCCGGGCGTATCGGGCTGTCGCCGACCGGAACCAGCCAGCGGGTGAAGCGCCTGTTCCGCGACGGGTTCATCACCGCGGTCAGGGCTATGCTCGATCCGCGCAAGGTCGGCAGGGGAACGCTGGTGTTCATCGAGGTCCGGCTTGACCACACGGCGCCGCATGTCTTTGACCGCTTTGCCGAAGCCGTGGCGAAAGCTCCGGAGGTTCTGGAGTGCCATATGGTGGTTGGCGGTTTCGATTATCTGGTCAAGGCGCGGATCGCTGAAATGGCGGTGTTCCAGGATTTCCTGCAGCGGATTATTCTGCCTCTGCCCGGCGTGCGCGAAACACACACTTTCGCCTCCATCGCCGATGTCAAGCCGAATGCCCTCTTACCGGTGTGATCAGATGGAGGAGGGGAATGCTGTTCAGGGCGACCTTGAACGCATCTTCGCCACCTTATTGCTCCCCCTGGCGCGCCTTCCGGTGCAGAGATGCCGGAGACCGGCTCTAGCCTTGCAGGGTCAGCAGGTTCGCGTCGCGCGCGAGCCGCCACTCACCATCCGCCTCCTTGCGCAGGAGCGTCAGTGCATATCCCGATCTATGGAGCGGCTCGCCATTCGGCGGGGTCGCGGTCATGTCGATGTGGCTGCGGATGAAGGCCCAATTGCCGAGAAGCTGTAGTTCCACGATATCGCTCGTGCCGTCGATATGAACGCCGGCCGTCTCCCGCGCGGCTGCCGCGAAGATCTCCTTGTCGAAGGGTTCCCGGCCGGGAACCATGAAGATCGCGTCGTCCGTCATCAAACTGAGGACGGTCGCGATGTCTCCACGCCTACTCGCATCCATCCACGTCTCGACCAGCTTTCGGATTGCTTTTTCGTCGCCCGTCATCCGTTACCTCCCTGGCATTGCGTCGTCATCGATAGCGCACGGCGCTCCTCCCTCGCCGAAACATAGGGCTTGGATCGCTCTCGTCATCGATTGCGGTGAGTCGCGCGGCGTGGGCATGGTCCGCGAAACGGTAGGTTCGCGCGTCCATGCTACCGCCAGCCGCCCGAGGCGGTGATGCGCTCGCCGGTCAGCCATGACGCTTCGTCGGAGGCGAGGAACACCGCGACGCGGGCGACGTCTTCGGGCAGGCCGAAGCGGCCGAGCGGGGTCATGGCGATAATCTGCTTCTCGAATTCGCTGCCGACGATGCCAATGCGCGCGAGGCCTTCGGTGTCGACGCCGCCGGGCGCGATGGCGTTGACGCGGATGTTGCGGGCGCCGAGCTCCCGCGACATCGACAGCGTGATCGTGTCCACGGCACCCTTGGTGGCGGCATAGACGAGCGAGTTCGGCTGCGGATTGCGGCTGGCAACCGAGCTTATGTTGATGATGCTGCCGCCGCCCGGGCCAAAATGGCTCACTGCTTCTTGCGTGGTCAGAATGATGCCCAACACATTGGTGTCGAACTCACGGTGGAACTCGGCCTCGGTCACCGCTTCCAGGCGCTCGAATGCGAAGACGCCGGCATTGTTGACCAGTATGTCGAGCCCGCCAAACGCCGATTTTGCCGCCTCGAACAGGCGGCGCACGTCGGCCGATTGCGATACGTCGCCCTGGACGGCGACGGCGCGGCCGCCACGGTTCTCGATCTCGGCGACGAGGCGGTCGGCGCCTTCCCGTGACGAGGCGTAGTTGACCACCACCGCGGCACCGGCCGTGGCAAGACCCTTGGCAATGGCGGCGCCGATACCCTTTGACGCGCCGGTGACGATGGCGACCTTGCCGTTCAGCTTGCTCATCAATCTCTCCTTTGTCGACGATGATCGGTATTTAATGATGATTAAAAGGCGTATTAGGATCATCATGATCCATTCTTTCGTGCCTGGAATTCGGGAATGACCACCATTCTCGAAAAGACCGCCGGTCTCGTCGCCTTCGTCCGCACCGTCGAAGCCGGCTCGTTCCATGCCGCCAGCCGGCTGGTCGGCTCCAGCCCCTCGGCGGTGTCGAAAAGCGTGGCGCGGCTCGAGCGCCGACTAGGCGTCAGGCTGATCCAGCGCTCGACGCGCCGGGTCGGGCTGACCAGCGAAGGCCTCGCCTATTACGAGCGGGTGGCGCCGCTGCTCCGGGCGCTGGACGATGCCGAGGACATCGTCCAGATGGCCGATACGGCGCGCGGCCTGTTGCGCGTCACAGCGCCGGTCGAACTCGGGCGCGGCCTGATCGCGGCATGGGCGCAGGCGTTCCTTGCGCAGCACGACGCAGTCAAACTGGAGCTCAGTGTCACCGATCGTCACGCCGACCTGATCCGCGAAGGCTATGACGTTGCGGTGCGCATGGGGCCGCTCGCAGACACCGGGCTCGTCGCGCGCAAGATTGCCAATCTGCCGATCGTGCTGGTGGCCTCGTCGGCCTATGTCGCACGGCGCGGCTGTCCGGCTTCGATCGAGGATCTGGCGAACCATGACTTCATCCGTTACCAGATGGCGGGCCGGCCTTATCCGGTCACGTTTGCCGACGATACGATGATCGTGCCGGATGGCCGGTTAGACACCGACGACGGCGGCGCCATTCGCAACGCAGCACTTGCCGGCGCCGGCATCGCGCATCTGATGCGGTTTGCCGTGCAGGACGATCTCGACACGGGCCGCCTGGTCCGCATCCTGCCCGAAGTGGCGATGCCAACCATGCCGGTGCACATCGTCCATGCCTACGGGCGGCAGCTGCCGGTCCGGGCACGGCTGTTCGTCGACTTCCTGGCGGGCCAGATGGTGGCGCTGATGCGATAGGGCAGACGCGGTCTGGGCAAGCACCCAGGTTTTGGCAGAGACCAACCGTGCCGGCCGGTGCGAACCACCTTACCGGAAGCTAGAAGGTGATCTTCACTGAATCGGCGCTGCGGCTGGCCGGGCCGTGGTGGACGGCCTCGATGTTGTTGCCGTCGGGGTCGAGCAGGAAGGCGGCATAGTAACCGGGATGGTAGTGCTGCCGCTCGCCCGGCGCGCCATTGTCGGTGCCGCCCGCCTCAAGCCCGGCCTTGTAGAAGGCATCGACCATCGCACGGTCCTTTGCCTGGAAGGCTAGGTGATGGCGCCCGGTCAGCTTTCCCAGGGCCGCCGGGCTGTCGGGGCTGGAAATGAACAGCTCATCGGCCCAGAAATAATCATCGCCGGCGCCACCGATCGGTATGCCGAGCACATTGAGAACTGCCTCGTAGAAACGCCGGCTGGCCTTGAGATCCCTGACCACCAGCTGGACGTGGTCGATGAGACGGCCGCGATGAAGTTCCTGATTTGCCATGCTTGACAGCTCCTGATCGCCGCTTGGAAATCTAGCTTCGAACGGTGCGCGGTCAATCCAGAAGCCGTGGAATGGCCAGCAAAGCCGTGGAATGGCGCCATCGCACCGACTGGATAAAAAATGCAACCGGATTGTCGGATTCAAAAGTTGTCCAACGTCCTTCGGACGCAAGCGGCTCGGCGAAGCTCGAAAAGGTCGTGCCGTATCAACGCTTCCGGCATGGGAGAAAATTGAAATGAGCCTTCCCTATCGTTGGGTCATCGTCGCGGCTGGCGCGCTGATGACCTGTGTCGCCCTCGGGGCGATGTTCTCGCTGGCGATCTTCCTCGAACCGATGGCACTCGACACACAATGGTCGCGTGCCGGCATATCGAGCGCGATGACGCTGAACTTCCTGGTAATGGGCCTCGGCGGCTTCGCCTGGGGCGCCATTTACGACCGCTTCGGCGCCCGCATCGTCGTCATGACCGGCGCCGTGCTGCTCGGCCTGGCGCTGGTCCTGGCCAGCCGCACCGGCTCGCTGCTCGTTTTCCAGTTGGCCTACGGCGTGCTCGTCGGCCTCGCGGCAAGCGCCTTCTTCGCGCCGATGATCGCGCTCACATCCGCCTGGTTCGACACGAACCGCAGCCTCGCCGTCTCGCTGGTCTCGGCCGGCATGGGCGTGGCGCCAATGACCATCTCGCCCTTCGCCCGCTGGCTGATTTCGGCCTACGACTGGCGTACCGCAATGTTCGATATCGGCATAACGGCGTGGGTGCTGCTACTGCCGGCCGCGCTTCTTGTGCGCCAACCGCCCAAGCCCGCTGCCGACGGCGCTGCCCCAAGCGTTGCCGCCGAGGGCGCCGGCATGACGGTTCCGCAGGCGCTGCGCTCGCCTCAATTCATCGTGTTGGGACTGACCTTCTTTGCCTGCTGCGCAGCGCATTCGGGGCCGATCTTCCATATGGTGAGCTATGCCATGCTGTGCGGCATAGCGCCGATGGCGGCGGTCAGCATCTACAGCATCGAGGGCCTGGCAGGGCTGGGTGGCCGGCTGCTTTACGGCGTGCTTGCCGATCGGCTGGGCGTCAAACCGGTGCTGATCACCGGGCTGGCCATACAGGCCGTGGTCATCGCAGCCTATCTGGCGGTCAGCGAGCTTGGTCAATTCTACACGCTCGCTGTCATCTTCGGCGCCACCTATGGCGGCGTCATGCCGCTCTATGCGGTGCTGGCGCGCGAATATTTTGGCCAGCGCATCCTCGGCACGGTGTTCGGTGCCGTAACCATGCTGTCCAGCCTCGGCATGGCTTTCGGCCCGCTCGCCGGCGGCATGGTGTTCGATGCCTATGCCAGCTATTCCTGGTTGTTCATCGGCTCGGCCCTTGTCGGGCTTGGCGCGATGGCGATTGCGATCGCCTTCCCGCCGCTGCCGCGCCGGGAGTTGCAACCGGCTTAAAGCAGGATCGACGGAAAAGGGCGGCCGCTTGGATGGCAAGCGGCCGCGATCCAAAATAGCTGGCGCGTTTCGCGGGAGCGGTCTGGCCAGTGCTCGGTTCGATATTCTGAAAGAAGAATTGCTATGCTTGCAGGGCCACCACCTCGGCGCCGTCAAGCGTGTAGCGCGCATAGCGGAAATCGCGAATTCTCGCCAATCTGTCGTCCGCCCATTCCAGCAGGATAAAGTATCTTAGCCCTCCGGCTGAGTCATCCGGATCGATCACCAGAATGGCTGGTCGCCGATCCACCAGGCCTGGAAGCAGCCGCCAGTCGTGGATACTCGCGTAATTGTGGAAGTACCGGCCCACTTTCGTGCGACCACTCGCCCGCAGCCGGTTGACGAGATCAAGCCGCACGTCTTCGGCCAGCATGTCGCGGATCGCATCGAAGTCGCGGGCGTTGAACCGCTCTACATAGGCTGCCAGACGCGCCCGCTCGGGCTCGGCCAACAACGGCACGGGCCGATCGTCAGGCTCGCGGGCGACTTCGCGCAGGCGCAGACGGCCGCGATGAAGCGCGGCCTTCACCGCCGGAACGCTGCTGTCGATTATGTTGCCGATTTCTTCGAGCGTATAGCCGAGCACATCCATGAGGATGACGCTGCTACGCTGCGCTGCCGGCAGGCGCATGAAGGTCCGCAGGCTTGCGGCTGCAGTGTGCCGGCCCTCGGCCGACATGCCGGGGTCAGGTATCGTGTCGATATCCTCGAGGGCATGCGCGGCATCCACCCTGGCGCGACGGCGCAGGTGGTCGAGCGCTGCGTTGTGCGCGATGCGGAACAGCCAGCCCTCGACATTGGCTATCGGCCCGGTCCCGGGGAACGCCTCGAGCGCCTTCACCGTAGCTTCCTGGACGACATCCTCGGCATCGATCACCGAACCGGTCATGCGGGCGCAATAACGGTGCAGTTTCGGCCGCAATTCGCCGAGCAGCCGGTCAAATGGCTCCCGTCCTTCTGGCGTGCCGATTGCGGATCCGGTCATCGCACAAGGGTTGATTTCATGCGTGTCTCCCAGGCAGAGGCGCCCGCCATCGGGGGCAGCGTCCTATAGACGCTCGACGATGGCAAAAGGATTCGGTCGAAAAAACTTTCTTTGGCTGGAATCCTTTGGTGGTGCCTCCGCGTCACTGGATCACGGGCCCGCGAGACTGGCGGGCCATCTGTTCAAGCCGGAGGCGTCATCATCATGAGCAAGCAAAGTGCGGCATCAACGAAGGTCTGGGTTCTCGCCCTCACGTCGATAGGCTCCTTGATGGTCGTTCTCGATGCGATGGTCGTGGCAACGGCATTGAGCACGATGCGGGTCGAGCTCGATGCCTCGCTGGAGACGCTGCAATGGACGATGAACGCCTATAATTTGAGCTTTGCCGTCCTGCTTATGACCGGGGCGGCGCTCGGTGACAGGTTCGGCCGACGCCGCATCTTCATCGCCGGATTGGCGCTGTTCGTCGCAGCGTCGGTTGCCTGCGCGCTCGCCGGAAATGCCGGATTGCTGATTGCGGCCCGTGCGGTTCAGGGCGCGGGTGCTGCAATGGTCATGCCGCTGGCTATGGCGCTGCTGAGCGTCGCTTTCCCCCCGGAGGAACGAGGCAAGGCGCTGGGTATCTTCAGCAGCATCACCGGCCTGGCCCTGATCATCGGCCCGATGGCGGGCGGTGCGATCTCCGAAGGCCTCTCCTGGCACTGGATCTTCTGGCTCAATGTCCCGGTCGGCATCGTTCTCATGCCGCTGGTGCTGCGTCGGATTCCGGAGAGCCACGGGCCGGGCACGGCTATCGATGTCCTCGGCGTCGTGCTGGTAACTGCGGCGGCATTTGGAGTGGTCTGGGGTCTGATGCGCGGCAACATCGTGGGCTGGAGCAGCTCTGAAGTGCTGTCGGCGCTGACGGCCGGGCTGCTTCTCGCCATCGCATTCGTCGTTTGGCAGCTGCGTACCCGTGAGCCCATGCTGCCTTTGCGGTTTTTTCGGGCGCGCGCATTCTCCTCGGGCGTAGGGGCGAACTTCCTGCTCTGCGCCGCCATGTACGGCCTCGTATTCCTGTTGCCGCAGTTTCTGCAGTTTGCCCAGAGCCGTGGGCCGCTCGGCGCCGGCATGGGATTGCTGCCCTGGACCGCCACGCTTTTCGTGGTCGCACCGATCGCCGGCAGCCTGATCAACCGCGTCGGCGAGCGCTGGCTTGTCGTGGCCGGGTTGATCCTGCAGGCAGCCGGAATGGCTTGGCTGGCGCAGATCGCAGCACCTGATCTGCCCTATATCCAGCTAGTCGCCCCGCTGATCATTACCGGTGCCGGCGTGTCGATGGCGATGCCTGCCGCGCAGAATGCGGTCCTCAATGCGGTCTCGCGGCCGGAAGTCGGCAAGGCTGCCGGCACATTCAACACATTCCGTTTTCTGGGCGGCGTATCTGGGATCGCCATCGCCGGTGCGGTGTTCGCCGGGACCGGAAGCTTCGCGTCCACCGACGCGTTCAGTGATGGCTTTACCTCGGCAATCGACGTCTCAGCTCTGCTCTCGCTCGCCGGCGCGCTCGTCGGAATGGGGCTCCCGGAGCGTCGCACAGTGGCGCTTGCGAACGCGAGCAAGGAGGCGTAACTCGGAGGCAGGAAGCTCGCGCTTCGATGGGTGCCGCAAAGCGGGGTTCCCCGCTTCAACACGCCTCCTGCTGCCCGGCGGATGCAAGGGTGCCGCTCGCCACGAGGCCGCACAGCTGGTCGGCGCTCAGGTGCCTGGCGGATCCATCATAGGCCACGCCTCCGAGGCTGAGAATCACGATCCTGTCGGCCAGCACCCGCACCGTGAAGAGATGATGCGTGACGGGGATGACGCCGGTGCCGCTGGCGGCGATCGAATGGATCAGCTTCACGCGTTCCCCCGACGGTGGCGAATATGCTGCATCGCAGCACCCTGCCGCCGAATATTGGCGGGCCAAGGCAGCGCGCAAAAATCGTCAAAAATGGACAATTCGGGCTGCTTCCCGCTGTTTTTCGCGCCTTATTAGCCACGCCTCACGTTTCTGTTTCAAATGTGTCAACTTTTTGTGTTGCGTTGCACAATGGTGGCCCTATTCTGCGTGAGGGGGGCGCTTCCGATTGGAAATGCGCCGTGAACGACGCCGCCATGTTGACCGATTGGCAGTTTCGCCGTCCCGCCGGCATACGCCGCTAATGGGAAATGCGCGCGACACCCAATTGGACGCGCTGAGGGCCATCGCCGTGACGATGGTGCTGTACTCCCATTTCTTCGCGGCGGGCGGGTCCTCGTTCTGGGGCCACATCGGCGTGCGTCTGTTCTTCGTGCTGAGCGGCTTTCTGATCACGCGACTGCTGCTGGAAGCCAGAGCGGCCGCCGAATTCGAAACCGGACCGGCGCTGAGATCCTTCTATGTGAGGCGGGCGCTGCGGATATTCCCGCCCTATTTCGCGGTGCTGGGTTTCGTCTGGCTGGTGGACCTGGAGCAGTCCAGAGGTTCGCTGGTCTGGCATGCGCTCTATCTGTCGAATTTCTGGTACGCAGCGCAGAATGAATGGACGCCCTGGCTGCTCTGCCATTTCTGGAGCCTGAGCATCGAGGAGCAGTTCTACATCGCCTGGCCGCTGATCGTCCTGCTGGCGCCGCGCCGGCGCCTGGAATCGATCTGCATCGGCGTTATCGGGCTGTCGCTGGCCTACCGGTTTTATTGGCCGGTCGCTGGAACGCCGGGTTTGGCGCGCGACCTGCTGCCGCCGGCGTCGATGGATGCATTGGCGTCTGGCGCGCTGCTTGCCGCCTACCGGTCAAGAACAGCTGGCTTGCCGCAATGGCTTCGAGGTGGCTGGCCGGGGCTCGCGGTGGCGTTTTTCGTTTTACAGTGGTTTGCGCCAGCGCCGGCAAATCCGGTGCAGGAATGGGGCCTCTGGGTGTTGTTGCAGGTACTGCCTCTCGTGCCGCTGGTGGTCATCGTTGCAAGCTGTTCGACAGGGGTTGGCGGCAATATCGGAAAACTTCTCGAACTGCCGCCGCTGCTTGGCCTTGGCCGCATCAGCTACGGCGTGTATCTCTACCATCCGATAGTGCTGTCGCTCATCGTCAAGTCGCAGCCGTGGATACCGCTCAACGTCTCGGAACAAGGGCCGGGACGGTTCCTGGTCGCGGGAACTGCGACGCTCATGCTGGCCTCGGTCTCGTGGCTGCTTTTCGAGAAGCCGCTCAACAGCCTCAAGCGCCACTTCCCCTATGTTGCTCGAAAAGGCCGCGGCCTCATCCCGGCAGGCATCGACGCCGGCAATGCCGGATGGGTCGCGGCGGGAGCATATCCGGGCAGACCGCTCGATGGCGCATCACGCTTGCCTCGCAAGCTGCACCGAACCGATCGGAGCTGATCATGGCTGCTCCCTTGGTGTCAGTTCTGCTGCCGATCTACAATGCGGGACCTTATCTCGCCGCTGCGCTGGGCAGCGTCCTGCGCCAGGATTACGATCGTCTGGAGGTCATTGCCATCGATGACGGCTCGACGGACAACTCGCTGCAGATCCTGCAGAAATATCGCCAGGCCGACAGCCGTATCTCGATCATCTCACGCGAAAACCGTGGCCTGATCGCAACTTTGAACGAAGGCCTGGCCGTGGCCCGCGGCGATCTGGTCGCCAGGATGGATGCCGACGACATCGCCTATCCCCGACGCCTGTCGCGGCAGGTCGCGCTGTTCAACCAGCAGCCTGACCTTGCGCTGTGCGGTGCAGGCTTCGACACCTTGCTCGGCAACCGCGTCGTCAGGGGTTCGCCCGATCCGATATTCCAGGACAATAGCCTGCGGATATTGTCGATGTTCTTCACGATCTTCATGCATTCCACGGTGGTATACAACAGGAATGTCATAGAAGAAGACGTTCTATATTACGATACCAGCTACAAGCATGCCGAGGATTTCGACATGTTCAGGCGGCTGACCGACCGCTACGCGGCGGCCATGATCCCCGAAAGCCTGATCGCCTACCGCATCCATGACGACAGCGTGACCAACAAGCACAAGCGCGAAATGCGCAGGACGCATTTGAAGATCGTCGCCGAGAACCTCGAGCGCGAAGGGCTCGCACAAGAGACGCAAGGCCTCCGCGATATCGGTGAGGTCCTGTCGATGGGCACGGTTCGCCGTGCCGCCGAATGGATCCTTGCGCTGGAAGAAACGATTGCCGTCCTGCCGGCCGAGACGAGGCCGAGTTACCAGGCTGGCACGCTGAACCTGTTCTATTTCCTCTATCAACTGATATCCGGGGAAAGACAGCCACTGCTGATGCATGAATTCCTGACGCGGACGGCGAAATGGAAACTCATCCGGCGCCGCGAGCAGTACGTGTTTCGCACCGGTGCCTTCGCGCCGCGCTTCAGTCTCGTCTCGATGTCGGTCACGAGGCAGGTGGACGCCCTGTTGCGTTATCTGCAATCCGTGCCGGCCGCGGCCGTTTTGCCTTCGAACCAGTTGAGCTAGCAACGCATGTTCGTCAAATCGCACCAGCTCCAGCAGCGCGGCCACTCGACGGTGCCGGCGGCCATGTCGCCGCGGCCGCAGCATGGACCGGCACCGGCGGTCAGCTTCATTGTCTGCACACGCGACCGCGTCGCCGTGCTCGAGCCCTGTATCAGGTCGATCCAGGCCGCGTGTCGTGCCCATGCCGACCTTGCCGCCGAGCTGGTGGTTGTCGACAACGGGTCGACCGACAGCACGGCCAAACGGCTGGCCAGCATCGCCGAACTGTCGGACATTCCGTTCACGGCTATTCGCGAACCACGACCCGGGTTGGCGGCCGCCCGCAATGCCGGGCTCGAGCGGGCGCGGGGCCGCGTGCTGGTCTTCGTCGATGACGATTGCGCGGTCCACAAGGATTATCTGCGCGATCTGCAGCGGCACTATGCGGCCGGCGAGCGGGTCATCCGCGGCGGCCGCGTCGAGCTTGGCGATCCCCGCGACCTGCCGTTCACCATCAAGCGGTCGCCGGTGCGCGCGCGGCTTACGCCGGATGTCCATCCCGGCGGCTTCGTACTCGGCTGCAACATGACGATGCACCGCGATGTCGCCGCCCGCATCGGGCGTTTCGACGAACGCTTCGGCGCCGGCGGCCCGCTGCGCTCCGCCGAGGATACGGACTATCTCGTCCGGGCGGTGCTGCTCGGCATTCCGGTCGAATATGTGCCCGACATGACCATCTATCACCATCACGGCCGGCGCGACCGCAAAGCCATCGAAAAGCTGCATCGCGACTACAGCATGGGCAATGGCGGGCTTTGCCTGAAACATATCCGCCATGCGCCGTGGCTGCTTCGCCATTTCTACTGGTCTATGAGGGCGGCCTTGCGCGAACTGGGGAAAGGCCCGCTGTTCGATCGCGAACTCAAGCTGTCGCACTGGCCGATCATCGGCATGAATTTGCTCGGCGCGGCCAAGTTCGCGGTGCTTTTGCTGGCGAAATCGCCAAAGACAACGGAAATGCGACAGGAGCAACAGGCAAATGCCGAGGCAAGGTGATCCGCTATCATGCGACTGATGCCGCCCAGCCTGCCGATGCTGCGCCGCGCGCTCGGGCAAAAGCAGTTGCGCCTGCTTCCGGCCGTGGTAGTGCTCGGGCTGCTCAGCGCCGCGCTCGAAGGTTTTGGTATCGGCCTGATCATCCCGTTGCTCAACATAATCATGGGGCAAGGGCAGAGCGGCATGGCCGGCTTTTCCGCCGTCTTCCAGCATGTCGGATCGAGCCTGAGCGAGCGCGACCGGCTGATCGTCATATCCGTCGCCATCCTCGGCTCGATCGTCCTGAAGAACCTGTTCGCCTACGCCAATACGCTGCTGACCACCTTCATCTACGGCAAGGCAAGCCATTCGATCCGCAGCGCGCTGTCGGAGCAGCTGCTGCGGGTAGGCTACCCGTTCTTCCTGCAGCAAAGCCCGGGACGGCTGCTCAACATCATCTCCAATGAATCCTGGCGGGCCTCGGATGCAATCCAGATCACGTTGGGGGCAATCGTCAACGCATCGGCCGCAATCATCCTCCTGATCTTCCTGCTACTTCTGTCATGGAAGATGACGTTACTGGTCACTCTGGGGCTGGCGCTGGTCCAGGTCGCGCACGCCATGCTGTCGGCCAATCTGAAGGCGCCGAGCCGCAGCGTCGCCTCCCGCAACAGCCAGCTCGCATCGCAGATGCTGCATCTGGTGCATGCCGGGCGGCTGATCCGCATTTTTGGCCAGGAGCAACGCGAGAAGGCGGCTTTCGACCAGGCATCGGATGCGGTGCGTCGGGCCGCCTTCGTGCTTCTGACGCGCCAGGGAGCTTTGCCGCCGCTGACCGAGGTTCTGCACGCCATGCTGTTCCTGGCGGTGGTGATCGGCGCCTGGTTCGCCAATGTTTCCTTCCCGCTGATCGTCGCCTTCGTCATCCTGCTCTACAGGCTGCAGCCCTATATGCGGTCTTTGCAAATGGCCTGGAGCCAGCTGCAGGGCCTGAGCGGATCGCTTGAAGAGGTGACGTGGATGCTGGATCCATCCGGCAAGCCCCAGCCGCCGCAAGGCGACGCGGCCTTCCCCGGGCTCAGCCAAGGCATCAAGTTCGAGGACGTCACCTTTACCTATTCCGGCCCCGATACCAGCGAGGAGCAGCGCGCGGTGGTGCTGCATGCGGCGAGCTTCGACCTCCGCAGCGGCCGCTCGACCGCGCTGATCGGCCGTTCGGGGGCCGGCAAGACGACGATCGTCAATCTCCTGTGTCGCTTCGTCGAACCGGATAGCGGCAGGATCCTCGTCGATGGATCGCCTCTCGACCGCATCGACCCCAGCCAATGGCGAAAGCACATCGCGCTCGCCAGCCAGGAGCTGGAACTGGTCGACGGCACGATTTTCGACAACATCATCTACGGCCAGGACGCGGCTTCGGCCGACGACGCCGAGCGCGCCGCAAAACTGGCCGAAGCGCATGGCTTCATCGAGCAACTGCCGCAAGGCTACAGGACGGTCGTCGGCTACCGCGGCGTCAATCTCTCGGCGGGACAGCGGCAGCGGATCGCGCTGGCCAGGGCCCTGGTGCGCGATCCCGATATCCTCATCCTCGACGAAGCCACGAATGCGGTGGACGGGCTGTCGGAAGCGGCAATCGTCGAGACGCTGAAGTCGCGCGCCGGCCGCCGCACCACCATCGTCATCAGCCATCACCGCAGCACCATCTCATTCTGCGACGACGTCGTGATCCTGAGCCACGGCCGCGTGAAAAAGCAGGCGCCCTTCGCCGCGCTGGCGACGCTCAGCATGGATGAGCTTTACCAGCACGAGGCGCTGGAGGGCTGAGGCTTTGATCCTCTGCGCATTCCGGCCGTCGTGCCGGATGCAAGGCCAGGCATCTCGGGGCGAGGAGCCCGCCGCCATGCCTCTCTGCGGGATTTATGGGATGATGAGTGATCCCGAGCTTACCCGCTTTCGATCTGGAGCGTACAGAACCAAGGGTCCGCCTGCCAAATCCAGCAATGGCAGGCGGACCCTAATCAGCGCATGAAGGGACTGATTCTGCGCCGATGTCTCCTCGAGGAGGTGACGCCATCAACTGAAGACGGGCGCAGTTGTTCCCGACGCCGGCCGTACACAAGACCATTGCGCAGGCAGGTCAGACTTAGGTCCTATAAACGCGCATCGGCTCGGCGCTGATTGGGGCCGCGATCGATCCCGCACGGCTGATGAGGGGCGCTTGCATTCCTGCGGAATACGCATCCACCGGCGCCAGTGAAGTTGTCCAGGCGGTACGGGCTCAGCGGTTGTCAAGCTGTTGCTAATATGCCGCACAGGCAGCGCTCTATGAACGGCGTCGCTTGGAACCCCTACCTCCGACCAACCGTTAGTGTCACAATGACGAACCAAAAAGTGAGGCTGACGATGGACCCGCTGCAAAACAACACGTTGGAGATCTGGTGTCTTGCGGCCGTTCCGCTGTCGCTGCTCCTTACGGTGTTATTGGCCGGATTTATTCTTTAGCCGAACCCAACGAGGCCGGCTTTGCGGACCGGGCCTGGAAGATGAAAATGACGGCCATTAGGCACGGTAGGGGTCGGGGACACCCCCGTGGCACCAGGCCATGGCAGGCTTTTCCAACGTTGCCATCATAATCGGCTCTTTCGACCGATCCGGTCCGCGGCGATTGCTCGCGGCGGCCCCCGTTGCGAGGGCGAGCATCCGAGCTCGTACGTTTTTTACACAATCGCTGATTGGTGGACTCGCCCGCCGCGATCGACGTTAATTTTGCGTTAGCGACAGGAGGGGGGAGATCGCTAAAGGGAGGAAGAAAATGAAAGAAAACTACGATCTGACGATCGACTACGACGACGAACCTTACGACACCAAGCCTTACGATCTAGCCACATTCGCAAGGAAGCACGGGCTCAACATTCGAGCCGCCGAGCTTCTTCTTTTCGCCAAAGGCCCGTCTCGAGCGGCCTGCGATGCCGCGGCGAGGGCTTTTCTCGCGGCAGTCGCCGCACAGGCTATGAGACAATCGGCGCGGTAGGTCTCACAAACATTGCTGACACGGCCTGCCGTGTCAGCAACCCAACGGACAGCGCTGGAAATTCCGGGCCGTTTCCAACAAGATGCCTGAGCATCCGGGAACGGCCTGAAATGTGCAATCTCTACAACATCACGACCAGCCAGCAGGCCATCCGCCAGTGGACCCGCGCCTTGCGCGACATCCTCGGCAATCTCGAACCCTCCATCGACATCTATCCCAACCAACCAGGCCCGGTGGTGCGCAACACGCCGGACGGCGAACGCGAACTGGCCAATCTGCTGTGGGGCATGCCGACGCCACTGGAGCGGGTGAAGGGCAAGGCCGACTATGGCACCACCAATATCCGCAATCCGCAATACGGCCACTGGCAGCAATATCTCGGCATCGAGAACCGCTGCGTGGTGCCCGTCACCAGCTTCGCCGAGCCCAGCCCGACGCCCGGTGACAAGGACCCCGAGACCGGCATCCAGCGCAACTACTGGTTTGCACTCGGCGAGGACCGCCCGCTGTTCTTCTTTGCCGGCCTGTGGACGCATTGGCATGGCATTCGCAAGGTCAAGGACGGCCCCGCCGATCACCAGGTCTATGGCTTCATGACGACCAGGCCCAACGCGCTGATCGCGCCGATCCACGACAAGGCAATGCCGGTGATCCTGGCCACGCCGGAAGGAACCGAGACCTGGCTGACGGCGCCGTGGTCGGAGGCAAGGCACCTGCAGCGCACGGCGCCCGATGACGCGCTGGTGATCGTCGAAAAACCGGCGACGCAGATCAAGTTTCCGCAGCAGGCGCCGGCGCAAGGCTCATTGTTTTAGCGCTTGAACTTCTGCAGCACCCAGATGTAGCCCTTGGGCGGATGATCCTGGTCGATGAACTGCGTCTTCACCGTCGTGTCCTTGCGGCTGCATCGCTTGCACCTGAACCTGATCGCTTCCAGCGGTTTGTTCCAGCCCACCACCTGGGCCACGTCATTCGCCCTGAACCGTCCGACATGGTAGCAATGGCCGCATTCCACGATAAGCAGCATGTTGGCCTTGGCGGCACGCCCAACGCTGTCCATCGGCCCGGCCATGGCTCATTTCCGGGTCGAGTAATCCTCGGGCAGCGGAAGCAGGCCAAGCTCCGCCATCCGGTAATCGGGCTCCTTCTCCGCGACGCTGGCCAGCACCCCGTGCAATTTTTCGACAAGCCCGCAAAGCTGCCAGAACAGCTCGCCATGCGCCTTCAGATGCAGCTGCGACGACAGCACCGTCCGGCGCAGGCTCAAAGCGTCCCTGATGATCGCCTCCGCATCCCTCGCCGACAGCCTGTCGAACCGGCTTTTTCGTCTGCCCATCGCGGCTCTCCTCGATTTGTGAGCAACCGCCCCGCCTACTGACAAATAGGAAGGCATTCCTCGCGGAGTCAATTCGCCCTTGACATTTTTGTTCCCGTTTTGTTCAATTTCAACAGGAGCGATCGGAGCCGTCGTCATGGACCACATCGTGAGGCTGGACAGCCGCCAGGAGGCAGCCCTGCAGGCCATCGCCGACAAGTTCATTGCCCAGCACCAGGGCGATGCGGTGAAGGCGCTCAAGGAGATGATTGGTACCCATCCGGTGAAGACCGCAGACGTGCGTATTTGGTGGCCATGAGGACCTGAGCACCGGTGTGCTGGGGTCAAG